>JANNGV010000352.1:0-9575 GCA_031404055.1 Chloracidobacterium sp. | reverse complement strand
CAATTTACGCAGTTCTCGTTTAATACGGCCAGTTTGTCGGCCGGTCTGCAACTTGATGGAGCGCGTCCTGCAGGAGTCTGCACGCCGGGTCCTGGTACTTGTGGTGGACCGACGCCTACACCTACGCCGACGCCGACGCCGACTCCAACGCCGAATCCCGGAATATGTACTCCGACTCTGACGATCACGGAGACTCGTCCGGGTGGTCTCGGGGCATTTGATGCGATCACCGCCGGAGTTAACTCCGTGACGGTCGATGTGGTCAATTCCGGAACCGGGCTGCAGGGATATTCGTTGGTAAGTGCAACAAATGCCGTGGTCAGCATTCCGGCATTCACACCGGGAACGTTCAGCCCGGTGACGGCGACGTTTACCATTCCGAGTCCGGGTCAGGCGGTCGATTTCACGCTGCGAGCGACCAATCGATTCGCGGGTGTGTTGATTCGGGCACAGTGCAGCGGCGGACCGGCTCCAACGCCGACACCGACGCCAACGCCGACTCCTACTCCTACGCCGACGCCAACACCGACGGCAACGCCGACTCCAACAGCGACGCCGACGCCAAGTCCGACGCCGACCCCTGGAGTTTGCACACCGACGCTGACGATCACGGAAACACGTCCCGGCGGTTTGAGTCAGTTTGACTCGATCACGGCTGGACCGGGTTCGGTAACGGTCGATCCCGTGAACGCTGGAAACGGGTTACAGAGCTTCTCTTTGGTCAGTGCGACGAACGCAACCGTGAATATACCGGCATTTACGCCAGGTACATTCAATCCGGTTACGGCAACCTTTACCGTACCGAACAGCGGTCAGCCGGTTGACTTCACAGTGCGAGCAACAAGCCGTTTTAGTGGCGTATTGATTCAGGCACGCTGCGGAAGCGGATCGAAGCCAGCGTCCGGATTCAGCATGAACGCACCGGACATTTCGTTCTGGCTGCAAGATAATGTCCTTGCCAGCGTGAACGGTCTGCTGAGCTTTGCATCATTGCCGGCAGCGGACACGAAACAAAAGGAGATCGCCCAAAACCAGTAACTTAAGCACTGGAATTGGCATAATCAAAAAGGTCGAAGTCATAAGTCGTTAAAGTGGCTTCGACCCTTTTCGCTTTCCAACAGCATTGATGATTGATTGACTAATATTATAACCGGTCGACCGATTTGAATTGCTTTTTTTAAGTGAGATAGCGCTCTGCTAAATCTTCATTGGCCGTGATCTAAACATGTATTAAAACGTTTTCGGAGGATACTGATTGATGTCGAAGTTCCAAATGTCGTCCCGTCTTTTTGTTGATCGCCTCGCATTGCTGACCTCGGTCGGAGTTTTTGTTTTGCTCTTTGTGGTTCAGACTTCAGCCCAAGAAAACATTTGGACTGCTAATTATGAGAGACGCGAAAATATCGCCAAGGACAAGGCTGTCACGAGACAAAACTTTCCGAAGGAGTTCAAGCTATTTGACCTCAGCAGCGAGCCCTTAAAGCAACAGGTATTTTCTGTCGTGGGCGCGGATGTGAGCAAGCAGTCGACGGTTATTTTCGTGCCTAACGCTGACGGTGATGTCGAACTGTTTGAAATATTTGAGGCCTCCAATTTTGACCCCGAGCTGCAGGCTAAATTTCCGGAGATTCGTGCCTTTTCCGGTCGCGGGATCACCGACCAATATGCGACTTTAAAACTAAGTTTGTCTCCGCGGGGAGTTCAGGGCACGGTTTTCAGGAATGCGTCGGGGCTGTTCGACACCGGTGGAGAGACTGAGTTTATCGAACCCTATTCGGCGGACCGGACGACTTATGCAGTGTATAGGTCTGAGCGAAAACCCGGAGAATTGCAGTGGGCGTGTACTACCGAAGATCAAGCCCTCTTTTCGGATTGGAAATCACAAATTCTCACTTCGGAGGTGATCCAAAGCAGCAGCGGCGAAATAAGGACTCTGCGCCTGGCACAGTCTGTCAACGGTGAGTATTCTAACTTTTTCGGAGCGTTCAACGTTGGTCAAGTCGCTTTGACTTTGGCTGCTGTAAACGCAACGCTCACCCGGTCAAACGGAATTTACGAAAAAGACCTGGGAGTGCATCTGAATCTGATCGCAAACACGACCGCGGTCTTTTATTACGATCCCGCGACCGATCCCTACACGACGCTTGGGGCCTGGAATAACCAGTTGCGCGGTGCGTTGGATGCAAATATCGGATCCGCAAATTATGATATCGGCCATATGTTTGGTGCCTCCGGCGGCGGTGGAAACGCCGGCTGCATCGGCTGTGTTTGCAGCGCGGATAACGCGAAGGGAGGCGGAATCACCTCGCCGGCGGACGGAATTCCGCAGGGAGACAACTTCGATATTGATTATGTTGTTCATGAGGTTGGACATCAGCTGGGTGGAAACCATACTTTTTCACAATCAAACGAAGGCACGGGCGTAAATAAAGAGGTCGGTTCCGGAATCACGATTATGGGTTACGCCGGGATCACTTCACAGGACGTGGCTCCGCACTCAATCGATATTTTCCATCAGGCTTCGATCGGCCAGATACAGGCAAACCTTCCGACCAGACCGTGTCCTGCGGCGGGCATCATACCAATTACCGCAAACAACTCGCCCGTTGTTGCAGCGGTGCCCAATTTCACTATTCCTATCACGACTCCGTTCGCACTTACGGGTTCAGCGACTGATCCTGAGGGTGATCCAATAACCTATAACTGGGAGCAAAATGACAATTCGACGACGACTGGAAACGCCAGTGTCGCATCTCCGACAAAACTGACGGGCCCGAACTGGTTGTCATTTCCATCTACGACCTCTCCAACTAGGACATTTCCTAGATTACAGACGATTCTGGCCGGTTTATTCGTGACTCCTACGTTGGGAGGCGATGCAATCGCGAACGTTGAGGCATTGAGCTCGGTTTCCAGAACGCTTAACTTCAGGCTGACGGTTAGGGATAATCGCCCATACGTTCCGGGTTTGACAATTGGCCAAACCCAGTTCACTGATATGGCCGTGACGGTTACGAATACTTCCGGTCCGTTCCAAGTGACATCGCCAAATACGGCGGTCAGTTACCCCGGCGGCTCTTCTCAGACGGTGACTTGGAATGTTGCAAATACAACCGCGGCTCCGGTGAGTGCGGCGAACGTCAAGATATCTTTCTCCACCGACGGCGGCAATACGTTTCCGACGGTGTTAGCGGCAAGCACGGCAAATGACGGTTCGGAATCGGTGACGATACCTACAAGTGCCACAACCACCGCGAGGATGAAGGTCGAAGCCGTAGGCAATATATTCTTTGATATTTCCAATACGGACTTTACAGTAACAGGCGGAGGTCCGACGCCAACGCCGACACCGACGCCGACCCCGACCCCAACGCCGACTCCGACTGCGACACCGACACCGACGCCTACACCAACGCCTACGCCTACACCAACGCCTACACCAACGCCGACTGCGACGCCGACACCAACGCCAACGCCTAATCCCGGCGTTTGTACACCGACGCTGACGATTACTGAAACACGTCCCGGCGGTTTGGGAGCGTTCAGTTCGATTACGGCTGGGCCAGGTTCGGTAACGGTCGATTCAGTCGATTTCGGAACGGGTTTGCAGGGCTATTCGCTGGTCACTGCGACAAATGCGGTGGTCAGCATTCCGGCATTCGTGCCGGGCACTTTCAGTCCGGTGACGGCAACATTCACTATCCCGAGCGCGGGTTCGGTTGATTTTACGCTGAGAGCGACAAACCGTTTCTCTGGCGTGTTGATACGTGCACAGTGCACCGGCGGTCCGGCCCCGACTCCAACTCCAACAGCGACACCGACACCAACACCGACGCCGACGCCGACACCAACGCCAACGCCAACTCCGACGGCAACACCAACTCCAACTCCAACTCCAACAGCGACGCCGACGCCAACGCCAACTCCTGTTCCGGGAGTCTGCACACCGACGCTGACGATCACGGAAACGCGGCCTGGGGGTTTGGGCCAGTTTGACTCGATCACGGCTGGACCAGGTTCGGTAACGGTCGATCCTGCCAATTTCGGAAACGGACTGCAGGGGTACTCATTGGTCAGTGCGACGAACGCAAATGTGAATATTCCGGCATTTACGCCCGGTACGTTCAATCCTGTAACAGCAACCTTTACGGTGCCAAATGCGGGCCAGCCGGTGGACTTCACTTTGAGAGCAACGTCCAGGTTCAGTGGTGTATTGATTCAGGCACAGTGCGGAAGCGGATCGAAACCCGCGTCCGGATTCAGTCTGAACGCACCGGACATTTCGTTCTGGCTGCAGGATAATGTCACAGCCGGTGTGAACAGCCTGTTGAGCTTTGCAGCAATGGACACGAAACAAGAGAGCATAGCCCAAAGCGAGTAAACACAATCGCCCTTGGCATAATAAAAAAGGTCGAAGTCATATCGCTATGGCTTCGACCTTTTCTATTATGTAAGAACTATCGGCTCAAAATATCGAATGCCTGAAGTCGGTTGCCGTCTACGGAATAGAGCAAATTCATTGCTTCATCGGTAACAAAACGGCTGTCCGGATCCGAATTTAGAATATATCTGCCGTCGCGGCCATTGTGGATATTTACGCCAATCAGGCCTTTGCGGTCAAATGACTTTGGCAGATCGGTGTAAAAATACATATGATTTCCGCGAAGCTCGGCCAAACGCTTGCGGCGAAGGAGGTAATCGGAAAGGCGTTCGACCTGCCGAACAGGATCGAGCCGATCGAGAACGCTCTCCCGCACTTCGGCCCGCGATGGAGTTGCCCGGTCGACAATGCCGCCGATCACCCGTCCGCGAGGGTTCGAAGGCGTTATCACCTGCAGTCCGCCGATGCGGTTCAGCAGGCTGGGTGTGCGTGCAAACGAGCCGTAAGAGTATATGCGGCTGGTCACATAGTTTCGGGCGGAATTGCTTGCAAGCGTCGATAGATCGAAAGATCCGAACCGCGTCTTAAGGCCTGACCAACGAAAAGAATTGATCGTTCCCGCCAGATTGAAACCGGTACGCGCGAAACCGAAAGCGGATGTTGCAAACCCGCCATATCGAAAATACAGTGCGGTCGCACGAAGGGCGATTCCCGCTACAATGCGGAAAACGCCGCGGTCCGGGGCCTTGTGCTTTACCCGCCAGACCTCCCGTGCGGAGGCCTGCACGTTAGTAAGCGCGTACCCTCCAACTTGCGTGTTACGCCCTCCATTACTGTCAGGCTTCTGCATTGCGAATGCGGAGATCGTATCCTTTCCGCCGACCACGGCATCGCCTCGTTCGTTGATAAGCACGAATTGGGCCTTTTCAATCTTATGTTCAAATTTCGTCAGCCGCTTGCCGGTTTTGGCGTCGATAGAGATCAGATCGTCGCGGTCGGCGATCAAGATCGTATTGACGTCGGCGAACGCGAAATTAGTCAGGCCTTTATCCGCTCCCTTGTATCGCCAGAGCGTTTTGCCATTCTGGGTATCGATCGCCGAGACGCCGTACGGCCCTTTCGAAACAATTTCGCCGTCTTTCAAGTGTGTGAATTGGCCGCCGGTTCGGATAAACAGCGTATTTCCGATCATTGCCATCTCGGCGGCATTGCCGAGATCGTCAGCCTTCCACTCTACATTTCCCGTCCGGCGGTTGACGGCTCGAATTCTGCCTCGGCCCGAAAGATATATCCTCGAATCGTCAAAAACCGGATCGGCTTCGGTCAGAGCGAGTCCGTCCTCGTTGATCTTAAATTTCTCTCGCTCCTTTTCCTTACCGGTTCGGGCGTCAAAGCTCGTCGCGCCTTCATAAAAAAGAAACAGACGGCCATCGAGCAGCAACGGGGCCCGATAATTGTCCAGCGTGTAAGCGATCTCGCCAAGATTTTCGCCGAATCGCGACGGCATCATCTGGATGTCGCTATCAAGCGCGCGTTTCCACAGTTCCTCTCCGGTTGAAAGCTGCAGAACGTGAACTATGGGCTTTTTCTTAAATTCCTGACCTGCATTTCCGCGTGTGTCCTTGACCAAAACAACCGTTAGCAGATCGTTTGCGGGATCGACGGCAAGCTGCAAAACATCGCCTTTCACCTTTTCGCTTCGCCATATTTGACCGCCGGAAATAATGTCCACCGCTTCGAGGACAGACTTGCTGCCGACATCACGGGTTATGAGAATAAGATCGGTATCGGGAATCGGTGTAACGGCGGTCTCGTTTATTTTGCCCGTTTCACGCCGCCACAGACGCTCACCGGTTTGTCCGTCAATCGCGTATACGCTGCGTTCCGTTCCGGCAATGACCACGCCAAAATCGGTAGTTTGATAAAACTGTATCTTGCTGTCGAGGTTTGCCTGCCAGGCTGGCTGCGCCGAAGAAACTTCTGCGAGAAGAAACAATGAACAAAAGACAAAAAAGGCTTTCATTGTATGATTTTAACTTGATTGATGTTAAAAGAAGAAGTATTTTACGCGGCGAGGTTTTCTAAAACGCGGTTTTGGATCTGAGCCGGGAGGTTTACGATCTCGAACATTTGCTTCGGATAAATATAATCCTCATCCGATTCATCAATGATGCGAAGGTAACTCTCCGGATCATTAGCTTCCGCTTCAACAATCGGATAAACCTTATTCAGTTCCAAATCATCGCAATCGGAATTTTCCAGGCAAAGTGCAAAACCAATAATGTTCATAGCTAATCGAGAAGTCGTTTGATTTTCATTTTACGTTTGCCGATTCCGTGACACTCATACCAGTGAAGTTCGGCGTGCCGGATCTGTCCATCGGTTAACTCGACGTAGGCCGTACCCTTCAATTTGCGCCATTTATCGCCGCCATATTTCTCCTGCAAATCCTTCAATTGCCGAATTCGAAACCGCTTTGCTATAACTTCAACATCCTCTAACGGTTTTATATATCTTATGAAAGAAATCACAAATGCAATGCTTATCGAACTTTACCAAAATTAAGAGAAAAACGAAACGATTTTGCTCCAGACAAGCGAAAAGAAGTTTTCAGTGGTTTCGTTCGTTTCAGGGTTGGCGGCGGCGGATGTTGTACAAGTCTTCCTTCACCATATTCGACTTTCATCTTCGCATCATCGAATGTGCCAACTGAACAATAATGTATATAGAGCATGCCATCAGGTTTTCTTGCTTCGGATGCATACACCGTAAATCTGTTTCCAACCTGCGGAATAAATTGGCAACTACTTGCAACATCGGCTTCCACGGTTACTTCTGGCTGATCGAGACCCTTCCAAATCCGAAAAATTTTAAATGTAACAGAGGAGACAGTATCTTCTAAAATTATTTCCCCTTTATTCTTTCTGACAACTGTTCGTTTTTCACCAACAGATACGACCTCGCCCTCAAAAATCGCTTGGATATTTTTAAGGTATTTGCTGTGTTCTTTAACGGAAAGGTCTTTTGTGTTTACACAAGTACACGCCAAGCCAGGCTTAAAAGCAAAAAACATAATGAAAATCGAAATGAGAATCTTCATAGAAGCTAATCGATTCTAAATGCCTTTTCTTTCCATACAATGACCACCGTGCCTGGAATGCTGTCGGCAACGGACCGCAAACCGCTGTCTAGTTTTTTGTAAGCATCGGTGCCGCGGCGGACGTTGGTTGTGCCGTGTCCACTGTAAGCCGAATCGTACCAGACACCAAGTCTATATTCGAAAGTTTTGCCGCCAACTTGTCTTCGGCCCGACAGTGCGGACGCATTCGGCACAGCGGCTTTGTTTGCCCGAATATCATTCTCGCGCATCGTCATATCGCTGCTCTCGCTTCTCCCGGGCAACTTCTTTTTTAACGGCCCGTCGGGCGAGACGGAGCGCAATTTTAGTTCCTGCATGCTCTTTTCGTTTTCTTTTGGCGGAGCTTTTCGCTGCTCTTCGATTTTTGCAAGATCGTCTTTGGCGGCCTTCACGACCGGCTGATCTTTTGGCGGCGGTGGCTGGGCCGCAGCCGGTGCATCCGCACCCGATGTGATCCCATCGGTCGTAAAGCCCGCAGAGCTTTTCGAATCCGCAACAGTTGGCGCCGCATTTGCCGCAAATACAGGTTTTGGTGCGTTAGCCGTGTTTGCCTCGCTGTTAGCGGAGTTCACCATTGCATTTGCGGCGGTGTTCATTGAATTTGCGGCGGATGATGCATTCGAATTGGAGTACGTGTCGCCGTAACTGAGATTAGGGCCACTCGCCACCGGTTTTGAGCTGATCTGCGATACGTCCGAGACTGCGTTTCCGCCTGAGTTCCTTAAAACGGAAATGGCGAGAAAACCGCCGAATAAAAGCACCAGGCTTCCCAACATGTATGCCAGATTCGGGAACAAAAAGAGCTTTCGATACCACGGAACAATGTTTTCGGCCAAAGCGGGCGCGGAAACGGCCGAAGCGGTTTCGGTCACGGCTTCGGAGTTAAGCAGAATGACGTTTGAAAGCGTTTTTCTGCACCCCTCACAATCGGCAAAATGGGCTGCGTAGTTCTGTTTCGCGGCGTCGGGCAAAGCGTTTTCGGCAAACGCGGAGATTTCGTCCGCGTCAAGATGGAGCGACGCAACCTCACTTATCGTTATGGTTCGCGCGCCTCCTTCCTTTCGCAAAAGAGCATCTATTTCGTTGTCGAATTCCCGTTCCATTTAATTTTAGCCACAGAGGTCACGGAGTCTGATTCGAACGATGACCGAACCAACGGCATACCGTGTTTTTCGCATGGGCGATGCCGGTACATTATCTGTTGTCTTACAAGTCGTCAATGGTCTCATCTTCCTCTGTGCTCTCTGTGGCTACAGTTTCGTAACCTATTTACAGAACGGCTCGCGCAAAAAAATCTTGCATGAGCGTAAGCACGATCAGGATCGCGAACAGTTTTTCCAGGTTCAGGCCGAGCTTTGACGCGGTGTCGGACAAATAACGTTTGACTTCGCCGTCGGTCCAACCGTGCTGCTCACGCAGCGACTTTTCGACTGATTTTCGTATTTCCGTTTGCACACGAACCAGCTTTCGGCTTGCCGTTGCCTCGTGATAACCGAACGTGTTCGCGATGTCTTTCAGCTTTAGGTCATCGAAGTAATAGAGCTTCAGAATGAGTTTGTCCTCCGCTTCCAGCGAAGCGATAGCAAAGCTAACGGCAGCCGATACATCTCCTGTCGTCTGTTTTTCGGTCAATATTTCTTCCGGATTATCGGCATGCGAAACGACGCGATTATTCGTGTTCTCTGCCGCCTCGTTCGCAAGATTTTCGAATTCACGGTCTTCTTCGATCTGGACGAATTTCGACTGTTTACGAAATTGATCGACCGCAAGCTGTGACACAACAGCCCGAAGCCAACCGGCAAGCGAGCCGCGGCCGGAATAATATGCCAGCTTGCTTTTTTTATTCCCGTCCGCATCCACTCGCAGACCATAAAGCTCAGCCCAAATGGAACTTGCAAGGTCTTCAGTGTCCTCGCTATTCGAGGCGAACTTGCGGGCGGCGGATTTCACCGTCGAATCAAAATTTGCAACGGCCGTCTCCAGGGGCCCGCGTGTATCGAAGACATCGACTACCACACCGCACGCGGACTCGATCGGCAACTCGTGCGCTCGCTC
>JANNGV010000351.1:0-4249 GCA_031404055.1 Chloracidobacterium sp. | reverse complement strand
GACGATTTACTAACCCTCCAGGTTATCCTGACCCGGCGTCCAGTCCGCCGCACACATTCCGCCTGTTTGCAGGCCCTGCAGCACGCGGAGCGTTTCGTCGACCGAGCGTCCGATGTTCAGATCGTGAACGACCGAAAACTGCAAAACGCCTTCCGGATTGATGATGAACAAGCCGCGAAGGGCGATGTTCGCTTCTTCGACCAAGATGTTATAAGCCTTGGCCAATTTGCCGCCTACGTCCGAAGCGATCGGGTATTTAACACCCGAAATACCATTCTGATCGACCGGCGTTTTCAGCCATGCGCGATGCGAATGCACCGAATCCGTCGAAACACCAAGCACCTCTGCGCCGATTCCGGTAAGCTCGTCCAAACGGTCCGAAAAATGGATCAATTCCGTCGGGCAGACAACCGTAAAATCGAGCGGGTAAAATAAGAGAATAAGCCATTTGCCTTTGTAATCCGACAATTTGACGTTCTCGCCCAAAGTATCGATATTCTTCGTCGAAGGCATATTAAAATCCGGTGCCATCTGGCCGACCTTGGCCAAAGTCACGGTGTTTTCCAATGCAGTTCCTGTAGCTGTTGACATGTATGTATTTATCTATCTCCTTATTTTGTATGATTTCGAATTCCAAATTCCAAATTCCAAATTCCAGATCTCAGATCTCAGATTTCGTTTTCAATCTGGAATTTGGAATCTGGAATCTGGAATCTGGAATTGAAAATTATTTAACGCATTCCGGGCAAAGCCCGCGTAAAGTAAATTCCAAAGATTCCGGCTTAAAGTTCGAATAAGCCGCCGCACGCTCGACCAATTCCACCGGGTGTTCCATCTCTATATCGACCAACTTGCCGCACTTTGTGCAGATCGCATGATCGTGCCGGTGCGTCCCCCGGTCAAACCGGCTCGCTCCATTCCCGAACCGTATCTCCGCAATATGACCCGCTTCCTTCAAAAACCGAAGCGAATTGTAAACCGTCGCAAAGCTAATGCTCGGCAAAAGCCCCTTAGCATTCACAAAAACCTCATTCGCCGTCAAATGCGTATCTGCATCACGGATAACTTGCAGCACAACCTCCCGCTGCTTCGTCAATCCCAAATCTTGTATTGCTGTTTCGTTCACTATTCTGCAGAACCACCCGCGTAAGCGGGCAGTATAAATATTAGATTTAGAATAATTCTAATTACAAGTTTTGTCAAGGGTAAATAGAAGAGCGGCGCCTTTAAGAATACTTTTCGTCGGGTTTACAGATTTCTAAGGAGCGGGAAATTCTGCGTCGGGCGGGACAATATAGAGTTTTGTGCGATTCTGATCGTCTATTACAACCACCACCTTGAAGCTCTTAGCATCTAAGCCTTTGGTTTTCGTCAGGTAACTGGTGATCAGTACAATTTTCTTGTCGACAACCTTCTTGGCCGTTTTTCGTAGGAAATATTCGATAATATATCCAGTTGCATTTTCGCGCTTTCTAAGTTCCTCAACCCAAACATCAAATCGTACCTTATCAATTCTGGAAGCCAAACTAGTAAACTCGTCGAACAAAATCGGAGTACAGTTGCATGCAGCGCTACTGATTTCCGACGCCGCGTTCGGACAACCTTCTGGCGACCCAATCACCTCAATGGTTGCGATCAAGTTGATTTCAGTTTTCCATTCAGCCGTGACCTTTATTCCAAGTGAACCTTGTCCTTCTATTATCTCGCCTTTTGAAACACTCCACCAATAGGAAACGTTTTTGGGGACCTCACCATCTATTTTAGCAGAGAAGGAAAAGAGTTCTCCCGGCTCCGTTATTCCAGCGGGGGCGATAACGGAGATTTTTGGGCACGCAGACCCATCACACCCATCGCATAACGGGTTACTAGCACCCGGCGGAACGCGCCAGAACTGGGCGAGGTCCACGCCGTCAAAGAGCCGCACGATAGTAATGCGTTCGCGACCGCCGATCGCGTCAGCTAGATAATCCACGGCGCGACGCTCGCGATTCTGTTCTGTTTTTCCGGCAGGCTCATTCTTATAAGCGAAATAAATATAAAGCTGATCGTTCGGATTATCATCCATTTCCCGAACGATCTTATCTAGATCGAGCTTGTTTCCAATAAACGTCGCCCCGTCGAACTGAGCGAGTTTAACCGAAATTGGAAGTCCATCACATCCGGACGAGGTTTCCGAGCTAATATTTGGACAGCCTTCCGGAACTCCATTCACCTTGACGGTAACCGTAAGCCTGGCGTTCTCCGGCTGCCTAACTTCAATACCGGGCGTGCCTTGTCCGCTTATGATTTCTCCGGCACTCACACTCCATAAATACTCAAGATTCTGTTTTCGTCCTTTATCGTCGACATTAACTGTATATCGCGCAATATCTCCTGGACTGACGACACCTGCCGGCCCGTCTACTGAGATTGTCGGACAATTCGGATCCGGGTCCGTCTGTGCAAACGAGGCGATGCTTAAAGCTAGAATACAAGCACTAATTGAAGCGAGCTTTTTCATTTATGCTAATTTACCGCACACTAGTACCAAAAAGGAAACAAATTTCAGTCTATTGCCTATTCTACCTGTTGACGCAGGAGAAGGTTGAACGTAGTAAAAGCCAGGTCGGAGAACGAAAAACCCGCCGGGCACACCGGCGGGCTTTGTTTTTCGCGATCCGTATTCTTGAAGGAGTACAATGACGCACGAAAAATTGTAGAGCGTCTACGGTTTGGTTTTTTCTACTGCGGTCGCGGCTTTGGCTCCGGCGGTTTTTTCGGCTTCGACCTTTGTTGTGAATAGGAAACCCTGGCCCGCACCTGTCAGCAATTTATATCCCGTCGGCAGTGTGAACAACGACGATTCCGGTTCGCTGCGGACAATGTTCGTCAGGCGGTATGTCTGCTCGCCGAAACGCGGGTCGCTGTTTTTTGACAGGACGACCAATTCAAGCTCAGGCGAGTACCATTTTTCGTAGACCATTTCGATCGGCCTTTCATTGCCGATGGCACCGGCCGGAATCGTGGTAACCGTTCGCGTGCCTTCCGCATTCACGCCTTCGATGTTCTGCGTTCCGAGTTGTTCGGTCCGCGATTCATATTTCGTATGCCCGCCAATCGAATAGGCAAAACCGCCCCCGCTACCGGAAACGATGGATCCGTGCAGCGCTTTTGCGTAATCACCGTATGCGGCGGCGCTTCCCGTCAAAGTTTTTGCATAGTCGCCGGTTGCGACTACCACGTTCGAACCCTTTGCCTGCGCCGCCAGCTTCTCGGCCAGCAACGCCTTTTGCGGTGATGATGCCGTCGCCCTATCCGAAGCCTCGGCTAACAGCTTACCGGCAGTGGTTGCCACTTTCGTTTTCAATTCTATTACCCGGGCCGTTTTTAGGTTCGAATCAAGCAGATACTGTTGGCCGATCACCGGATCAAGAATAGAAATGCCCTGTCCAAAGCTGTATAAAGAACCAAACACGTCGCCCGATCCGCCCGAAAGCTCGCGTCTAAAACGCCCTTCGCTATTGCGGTAAAGCTTGCTCGTCGAGCTGCGGACAATGCGGTTGCCGTCGGCCAAAACCTGAACGCTTTCGCTTACGGCTTCAGCCGAAAACGGCGAGCCCTTTACAACCTTGTCAGAGCTGGCGGAGATCTCCGCAATCACCTTAGGGTTGGTTCCCTGCTGGCCATTTGCCGCGACACCCAGTAATACAAACAATAAAAGTCCTGATAAAATCTTCATTTCTTTCTCCTAGATCTATTCAACAAATCTGATCCCGCGCGGAACTCCGTCCGAGCCCACAAGCACATCGGTCTTTATAAACCTTGCATCATTTTCGAGCGGCAGATTGACGCCCATTGCAAACAGCGATGAACGCGGCATGTCTACACGCACAACATGCCCGCCGCGGAGAGCATCTTCAACGTTTCCGGCAAGATTGATGGGATAAAACTCGCGCTCAAGCGTAACTGGAACGCTTTTCCGTTTTGGCTGCGTTGGTTTGCTTTCTTGCCGGTACGCAGCCTTGATTACGGTCGGACGCGTGACCTCAGCCGAAGCAGAAGCCGGCACCGTAACCGGCGTTTTGAATTCTTGCTTATTTTCATCCGCCGCAACCTGATAAACGACCGGCGGTTTGCTCGATCGTGTTATCGGCCCGGTTTGTGATCCGCTAAAATATCCAAAATATCCGAACGAGATCATCAAAAAAGCAATGGCCGCCATCGATGCGGCGACAGGTTTCCACGCAAGCCAACCGCTTCGCGAATCTTG
>JANNGV010000350.1:0-4802 GCA_031404055.1 Chloracidobacterium sp. | reverse complement strand
GCGCGGCGGAGACCACGGGCGAGCGGGCGACGGGTGCGGAGGGAAGATTTCAGTTTCAAGATTCAAGTCGTCGCGGGCTCCGAGATTGCCCAGGGAGTCGGTGCAAGGGTGATGGCGGACATTGCCCACATCGCCGGGCTTGTCGCCGTCGGGCTGCATCCGTCGCCTGTGCCGCATTGCGAATTTGTCACGACGACGACGCATAAAACGCTTCGCGGGCCGCGTGGAGGGTTGATCCTCTGCCGGGATGAATTTGCCAAGGACATCGACCGCAGCGTGTTCCCCGGCATTCAGGGCGGACCGCTGGTCCACATTATTGCGGCGAAGGCCGTTTCGTTCGGTGAGGCTTTGCGGGACGATTTCAAGGCTTATCAGCAGCAGATAATCGATAACGCGAAGGCTCTGGCCGAAACGCTGGGCGATGCCGGTTTACGGTTGGTTTCCGGCGGAACTGACAATCATCTCCTGCTCGTTGACGTTTTTATGGACGGCAAGGGCATCACCGGAAAAGTGGCTGAAAAGGCCTTGGAAGAAGTGCAGATCACGGTCAACAAAAACACGATCCCGTTCGACACAAACAAGCCGTTTGTTGCGTCGGGAATCCGTTTGGGGACCCCGGCGTTGACCACGCGAGGAATGAAGGAACCTGAAATGCGGCAGATCGGCGAAATGATAGCGGCGATCATCCACGAGCCTGAATCGGAAGACGTAAAAACACGTGTCCGCCGCGAAGTCGCGGAAATAACCGCGAAATTTCCGATGTACCCAAATCGTTTTAAGGAAAAATTGAATGAAGCTATCTCGGCGAGTTAATTTGTATTCAAATCAATCGTCTTGTCCTTTCTTCGTTCATCTTATTCCGTGGTTTGATTTCTTTACCACGGAACAAGATGAACAAGAATGACCAAGAAGAACAAGATAGTTCAGAGTTCAAATTTTAGTTTGCGATTTGATGTTCTTTTGGCTCCGTAAGAGGCAAGTTGAAGCTTGAACTCCGAACCTAATCACCCAGCAGATCATTATCCGGAAAGTATTGTTCCAGCGCATCACGGGCCTCTTCCGAATCGTATTCGAAGGCCTTTTGTTCGAGAGCGCTTGCACCTATGTCTGTGTATAGCGGATCGTCCAGCAGCGGCACTAGCGTCGCCACAGGCAGCAGGGCCAGCGTTTCATAGGCAATAGCTCGGATCTGCGGCATATCGGTTTGGCGGACGATCTCGGCTATCTCCCCAGCCGAAAATCTCTCGAACAGGCGGTCAGATAGCTTGTCCAGTTTATTGTAGTCGTGTTTCTTTATCGCCCGCTCGGCAAGCTGGATAAACACTTCTGCCGATCCGCTCTGAGCTTCCAGCACTCGAACACAAGTCTCGGCCAATTCTGCTATCTCACCTAATTTTTCAGGGTCTTTGCTCGATGCCGCTTTGCGCGATTGTTCGTCAAGGGCTAAAAGCAGACGGCTTACTTCCCAATCGGCGTGGGCGTCGTAGGAGAATTTTTGAGATGGATGTGTGGACGGGTTAGAGCCGCTCGATTGCAGTGCACCGACCAGCATCTTTTTTGTTACGTGCCGCAAGCCATCCCATACACTGACGACCGCGGGGCCTAGATCTTTTATTATCATGTCAACCATACAAGTTTGCTACCGGCAAGCGAAACTTGTCAACCACATACATTAGATGATGAAAGAAGATTATTCGCAAGAAAAAAATGCAGATTTCCGTGCAACCGTGAACCGCATCAATTTCCAAGCGGTCTTTTCGCCGTCATCTCTAACATTTTCGCTTCGGTGTCTCTGAAAACTTCAGCGGCCTGTTCCGCATCGGTTCCGTCGTCGATCACCGCGACCAGGGCAAACGGCGTTTGGCTCAAGTGCCTTATCTCCCAAGCCGTACAATCCTGCCGTGACGACCGCGAAAACCACGCTACATCAAGCACAGAATCCACGATCTCGGCATTCGCAAAAATACGTCCGACACCCGTCGAAAGGCTTTTGCGCAAAGGCTCCGAAAGCAAAACACGGCGTAACGTCCAGCCGTGTTTTGCATAGAGAGCTATGATTTCTTCGATCGTAGTCGCGTCGATCATTTATTCTTTGGCAGCGGTTCAACCTGCGGTCCATCGTATTTTGAGGCCGGAGTTGCGTTCGTCATGGTCGACGTATTGCTGTTCGCCATCTGGTTCACCGGCGGCGGAGAATTGCCGCGGGCCGCATTAGCAGCTTCTTTTTCCTTAGCCGCACGGCCCTTGCCCGGCGATTTGAAGGTGTCGGCAAACATTTCGCCGATCGCGAATTTCCACTTGCCGTCTTCGACGACAAACGGCAGATCTTCCCATATCTGGTCCTTCGTATTTCTAACCTCGACCGCTCCTGAGCATCCCGCTACACGCTCGTCCCTAATCTCCGGCAGCGTATCAGAGAACGTAGTGCCGGTAAATCCGTTTACATACACTTCCCCGACCGGCTTATTCTGCCGCTGGGCCAGCCCTAGGGCAAAGTCCTGCGACTTTTTGGTCATCTCGGCTGCTATGTTATCGGGATTTTTGGCCTTCACGGCATTGTACAGCCGAGTATAGGCCTCGGTCGGCGTATCGCTTCCAACGGTACAGTTCTTTGCCTGCTCGCCGGCGTTGCTATTGCCCGCTCCTCCGCAGGCTATCCCAGCCAGTGCAATTACCGCCGCAAGTATCAACAATAAAATATTTCGCATAAACTCGATATTCGCATTCCTATTACAAAATTGATAATCTCCGTTCTCAAAAGTATCAATAGAGACACTGGAATTGTAAATTTTACGATATCGCCTGCCCTTTATTCCCGAACAACTCAGCATTTTGGGGATAACAGTTCCGGTAGGGCGGCTTTTTAGCTTTGCAAGTCAAATTTACAGAACCAAAATAATATTTGTAACGTAACACCCGATAACTTAATATCTTAGAATTTAAAATTCCGATATCAAAAAAGGAGCCCCAATGAGCAAGTTTACAACAAAATTTGTCGTCTTTTTTGTTTCGTCCGCAATGCTGTTCTCGCCCGTTTTCTCTTTGAAAGCGACGGCGCAAAGTTCCGTGCCGAAAATTCAGTTCGAAAAATATACGCTTCCCAATGGCTTGCAGGTAGTTTTGCACGTCGATAAAAAACTGCCGGTAGTTCATGTTAACCAGTGGTTTTATGTCGGTTCGGCAAATGAACGACTGGGCCGCAGCGGCTTCGCGCATCTTTTCGAGCACATGATGTTTCAAGGTTCGAAGAACGCAAACAAAGAATATTTCGAATATGTCGAGGCGGCCGGTGCAAACCTGCTTGAAGGCGGCGTTAACGGAACGACAAATCAGGACAGAACAAATTATTTCGCCACCGTTCCGTCGGGCAATCTGGAGAACCTGCTGTGGATTGAAGCCGACCGCCTGGCCACGCTTCCCGAGGCCCTCGACAAAGCGAAATTTGACAATCAGGTAATGGTCGTAAAAAACGAACGGCGTCAGGGCCTCGAGAATCAGCCCTACGGGCGCTGGTTCAAACTGGTTGCTGAAAACCTTTTTTCGAAAGGTCATCCTTACAACACGGACGTAATCGGCCTGCACGAAGATTTGACGGCATCGAATGTCGAGGACGTAAAAGAATTTTTCCGCACCTATTACACCCCGAACAACCTTTCGCTCGTAATTGCGGGTGATTTCGAACCGGCCGAGGCAAAGCGACTGGTCGAAAAATATTTCGGCACAATCCCGCCCGGCCCGGCGCTCGACCGTCCGGCAAAAACCGCCGTCAGGCTCGAAGGCGAAAAAATCGTTGAAGTAAACGACCGTGTTCCGCAGGAGCGAACATACATGGCGTGGCACACTCCGGCATATTTTGAATCCGGTGACGCCGAGCTTGAGCTCGCGGCGACCATCATGACCGATGGGCTATCAGCACGGCTGAACAAGGCTTTGTTGTACGACCGGCAACTCGCGTCTAATGCGGTTGCGTTCCAAAGCGGTCAGCCGCTTTCCGGATGGTTTGCGCTCTGGGCGACCGCTCGGCCCGGATCCGACCTGAAACAGATCGAGCAGATAATCGGCGAAGAGATTGCCCGGCTTGCAAAGGACGGGCCGACGGCCGACGAGCTCAGCCGTGCAAAAACAAAGTGGGAATTCGGTTTTGTGTCGGGACTGGAAGGCATCGGGGGGTTCGGTGGTAAGTCCGATCTACTGAATCAATACAACACGTTTCTCGGCGATCCTGGAAAATTCGATGCGGATCTTGGGCGCCACAGCAACGCGACTGCCGAAGGCGTTCGAACCGCGGTCGATAAATACTTGAACACGAAAAACCGCGTGGTTTTGCGCTTTCGTCCCGAAAAATCAAGCAAGGCTTCCGACGTTGCCATTGACCGCACAAAAGTGCCCGAGCTCGGCGGCGATAAACCGTTCAGGGCACCCGATGTTAAGTCGGCAAAGCTTGAAAACGGTATGGACATCTACGTTGTCGAAAAACCGGAGTTGCCGAAGGTCGCCATTTCGCTGGCGACACGGGCAGGAAGCGTGGCCGACTCGCCCGGGAAAGCGGGCCTTTCAGTCATGACCGGCCGGATCATGCGCCGCGGGACAAACACCCGCAATGCTATTCAGATTGACGAAACGCTCGGCAATCTTGGTACCACGCTTTTTAATGGCACGGCCAAGGAAAGTTCGAACTTCAACATGGAAGTGCTGAAGAGAAATCTCGGACCTGCAATGAATGTCATGGCCGATGTTGTGTTGAATCCGTCTTTTCCCGCAGCGGAATTCGATCGCGAGAAAAAGCTGGCGTTGGACAATCT
>JANNGV010000349.1:0-11758 GCA_031404055.1 Chloracidobacterium sp. | reverse complement strand
GGTGCGATGGATGAGAATATCGCATGGACCGAGGCCGAGGGATTTATCTACGGTGGAACATACACCGGCCCGAACGCGGTTCTCGAAAACGTATTTATGAAGTTCGGGACCGAATGGGATGGATTTTCGGCGGTTCCAGATCAGATCGTCGACGGAGGTGACATTGTTGTCGGTTTAGGAACATATTCCGGCAAATATCTCAAAACCGGTAAGAGCGTGACTGTTCCGTTTGCTCATGCGTGGACGCTGCGGGATGGAAAAATTATTAAATTTACGCAGTACACGGATACGTTGGTTGTTGCGCGGGACTTAGGACTATAGAAGCAGGCAAGGGTGCCTGCGTTCCGACGAATATGGAAATCAAAGCAATCGGCTGCGAGCCGCTTCAGCTAAAGCGAATGCACATCAAGGATGGGCACACGCTAAAGGTTTATCGCGAAACGGGCGGTTATGAATCGCTGAAAAAAGCGATGAGTATGGCACCGGCGGATATTATCGAAGAGGTGAAAAAATCCTCGCTGCGGGGCCGCGGCGGTGCGGGATTTCCGACCGGGATGAAATGGTCATTCGTGCCGAAGGATTCGCCGAAGAACAAATATATCGTTTGCAATGCGGACGAATCGGAGCCGGGCAGCTTTAAAGACCGCTATTTGATGGAACGCGATCCGCATGCGTTGATCGAGGGAATGCTGATCGCGGCCTTCGCTCTCGGTTCATCGACCGGATATATATATACGCGGGGCGAATATAAATATCTCATCGACATTATGGATGTCGCACTCGACGAATGCCGCGAAGCGGGTTTGATCGGCAAAAACATTCTCGGCTCTGATTTTTCGCATGAGATTTACACTCACACCGGCGCCGGCGCTTACATCTGCGGTGAAGAAACCGCTTTATTGAGTTCTTTAGAAGGCTATCGCGGGCATCCGCGAATGAAGCCGCCATTCCCTGCTGTCGAAGGTCTATATGCGTCGCCGACGGTGGTAAATAATGTCGAAACTTTCACATCGGTTCCGCAGATCATCGACATGGGCGGCATCGCGTGGCGCGATCTCGGCACGGAAAAGTCTGGCGGCACAAAGCTTTGGTCGGTGAGCGGACACGTCAAACGGCCAGGCGTTTACGAGCTTCCGATGGGCTATGCCGACATGGAAAAGTTCATCTTCGAGGACTGCGGCGGGATGCTTCGAGACGACAAAAAGCTCAAGGCCGTAATTCCAGGCGGCTCCAGTGTTTACATTATGAACGCCGGCCAGATACTCGGCAAAAACGTCACGATGGATTACGAAGGGCTCGTCGCAGGTGGATCGATGTTGGGTACCGGCGGAATGATGGTCATGGACGAAACGGTCGATATCATGGAATCGACCAAGAATCTGACCGAGTTTTACAAACACGAATCCTGCGGCTGGTGCACGCCGTGCCGTGAGGGAACGGACTGGCTCGTCAAAATATTCGACCGCATTTCTGCCGGCGGCGGACGTCCCGAGGACGCTCAGCTTCTTCTCGACATCTGCGACAACATCGAAGGAAAAAGCTTTTGCCCGCTCGGCGATGCGGCCGCCTGGCCGATCCAATCGGCGGTAAAACAGTTTCCGGAAGATTTTAAGAAATGGCTGCTAAATAAAACGACCGGCCATAGTATAGAGGCGAATGTTTAGTATTAGACGCGGTAGGCCGAGTTTTATTCCTTTTATTCATTCCTGTTCATCTTGCTCCGTGGTTAACGTTTTTCTGACCACTGTCGAAGATAGAGAAACAAGAAGGAAAAAGGACTATTGAGAATTGAAAGATTGATAAAGATCGATAGACGTAGCGGCAACGAAGAATGATTAGGTTTAGATCAATAAAAAGTTTGATTTGCGCGATAGCGTTTATTGCCGCCTTCTCGGGTTCTGTTCTTTCTCAAGGTGCGGGTCTCGTCAGTTCTCAGCGGACCGCGACGATAACGGCCGCGACGTTCAACAAACGAATGAGCGCGGTTTATGGCTCGTCTGCACCCGAAGCTCTTCGTGGATCTTTGAATTTATACAAAGTAACTTACCGCTCGCGTGACGCAAACGGTAGAAACGCCGTGCTCTCCGGGCTTGTCATTGTTCCCGCAAATGGAGCGCCAAACGGTCTCGTCGTTTTTAATCACGGAACGACGGTGTACAACAACAATATGCCGTCACGGTTTATTGGCGCGGCAAATGGAACCGAACCGGAAACGGCTATGCTCGCGTTTGCTTCCGGTGGATACGCCATCGCGATGCCGGACTATATCGGACAAGGCGATCACACAGGCGGGCATCCGTATCCCGCAAACGTCGCGAACAGTTTTGCCGGGATGGACCTTATAAAACCGGCTCGGGCAGTTGGACGCCGGAACAACCTTGAGATCGGCAATGCGTTATACATCACGGGATATTCCGAAGGCGGCGGAGTTGCAATGGCCCAGGTTCGCGAACTTGAACGCTCGAACGATCCGGCCCACCGTGTGGCAGCGGCAGCGCCCGCGTCCGGCCCTTACGACCTATCGGGAACGACGGTAGAATTTATGCTTGAACAGCCGACCGATCAGGCTGGTTTTGTGGTTCGAACCTATCTGCTCGGCGATTTGGTCTATTTTCTGCATAAAAATAAAGGCGTTAAGATCACTGATTATTTTAAGCCTTCGATGGCGTTTGCGATAAACAATTCCTACAGCGGCAAAACAAAGGACGCAGACATTATTAAACGCATCGGTGTGACAGCGGTTCTGATGCGGGCAAAAAATAATATCTTTAATGTCGTCACGCCAAAGTTTAAGCGTGTGATGGAAACAATGGACCTTCGTGATCCGGCTGCTAAGCTATTGAAGGACAACGACTGTTACGATTGGTCTCCGCGATCCAAGATGTTGCTGATCAATCTGGAAGGCGATACTGTCGTTACGCCGAAGAATTCGCAGGTGGCGTTTCAAACGATGCGGCGACGCGGCGTAGGGAGAGATTCGCTCCGGCGGGCGGTCATTCGGGATTCAAGCTTAAATCACGTCACGGCTGTACCGGCGGCGATGCTGAAAGCCCGACAGTTTTTCGATAGCGGATATCAGGGCGTTCGTGATCTGGACGAAAATTAGATAGAATTCTCGATTCATTAGAAAACAGTAGTGAGGTAACAATTATGGGAAAAGGCGATAAAAGAACACGTCGGGGCAAAATATTTGCCGGAAGCTTTGGCAAAACACGTCCGAGACACAAAAAGAAAAATGTCGCCGCGGCGACCGACGAGCCGAAGGCGAAAAAGAAAGGGAAATAGTTTTTCATCGATAGTAAATGTCAACAGAACTCATCAAAGTAACGATTAACGAAAAAGAGTTTGAGGTCGAAAAGGGCGCTCTGTTAATAGACGTGTGCCGCGAGAATGAATACAGCATTCCCTCGTTCTGCTATTACAAGGACCTCGAGCTTCAGGCGTCGTGCCGCATGTGTCTGGTGCGCATCGAGAAGATGCCGAAGCTCCAGACGTCATGCACGATCCGCTGTACGGATGGCATGATCGTCACCACCGCCAGCCCGGAGATCGAAAAGGCGCAGCGTGCGATGGGCGAGTTTTTGCTTGTCAATCACCCGCTCGATTGCCCCGTTTGCGACCGTGGCGGCGAATGCGAACTGCAGGAAGTTATCTTCGATTGGGGCGATGTCGAAGAGCGTTTTACCGAAAAGAAGAACATCCAGTCGGAAAAATACCTTTCGCCGATTGTTGCAAACGATCCGCAACGCTGCATCCTTTGCAAACGCTGTACACGCGTCTGCAACGAATGGATGGGTGAGGACGCGATCGAGGCCGGCAACCGCGGATCGAACACCGTTATCGGCACATACGGCGGCTGGTTGAATTGCTCTCAGTGCGGAAATTGCATCGAGGTCTGCCCGACCGGAACGCTGCTCGACGGCGTTTACCGGCACGAAACTCGGCCATGGGAGCTTGATCAGACGATCACGACCGATGTTTACAGCTCCGACGGTATGCAGCTTAGCATCGGCTCACGCGCGGGTGCGGTGCATCGCATCGTCGCCCGCGACCGATACGTGAACGGCCTGAACGGTGAGTTTCTCGACGTCAAGGCACGCTTTGCTCACGAGTTCGTTAACCACAAAGACCGTATCAAGACGCCGCTCATTCGCTATACGGAAGGCGGAAAGTTCATACCCGCAACGTGGGATGAAGCTATTTCACTGATCGCAGGCGAACTGAAAGAATATGGCTCCGAAGTCGGTGTGATTGCTAGTCCGCGTCTGACAAATGAGTCGGTCTTCACGCTCAGGAAGTTTGCCAAAGAGGTCGTCGGATCGGACAATTTCGCCGTTGCCGACCGGTACAATCTGTCGCCGTTCTTCGATAATCTCAGCGTTCCGCTAAACACGCATAAACAGATCCGCACAGCAAAAACGATACTTCTGATCGGCGGCGAGCCGGAAGAAGAACAGACTTATGTTGCAAAACAGATCCGCCAGGCCGTCAGAAACGGCGGTGCAACGCTGATAGTTGTAAACGACACGCCGATTAGGCTGACGGATCAGGCAAAACATTTTGTCCACATAAATTCGGGTTCTTATGACGCATTCGCATTGGCATTTGCTGATTCAGCAGATGATGGTCTTTTGAAAAAACTTGGCGTGGGGCATTCGGAATTCGAAAAATTTGCGAACACTGTCAACAATGCCGACGGTGATCTCGTGATTTTGGTTGATGGCGGACTTTCGACGGAAGCACAAGCACTGCTGGCCAATTCGGCCTACAAATTTGAATCCGCCAACCGAAAAGTTTTCTTGCATCCGCTTGCGCCCTACAACAATTCGGTTGGGGCAAATGATATGTCGCCCGGCAAAAAGTCGCTCGGCGATGTTATGAAAACGTCAAAGGCATTGCTCGTCGGCGGCAGCCTTCAGGACGCCAACGTGCTCGAAGGTAAAGAATTCATTGCCGTTCAGGAATTGTTCGAAACTGAAACAACCGCGCATGCCGATGTAATTCTACCGGCAGCTTCGTTTGCCGAAGTCGACGGAACATTTACGAACAACACTGGTTTCGTTCAACGTGTTCGCAAAGCAATCGATCCCTTGCATCAATCAAAAGCCGATTGGATCATCACAACACTGATCGCCCGCGAGATGGGTGTTGATTTTGGATATGATTTCTCGGCATCCGGCGTTTTTCGGTCTATCGCGGATAGCATTTCTGCTTACGAAGGCATTCGTTATCCGGCGTTAAAAGACGAATCGAATCCAGTTCAGGTTAAACACGCGGTGTCGGGCAAAAAAGACCTGACAGCCGAGATCGACGCCCTGCGAAAGCGGGTCGAATCGATGAGCGATTCCGGAGAAAAGATCACGGCCGCTCCGAAGATCGGGCACAAACTGCATAGATTGACGACGATGACGAGCAAGACGCCGCAGTTTCACTTGCTCGCTCACGGCAACCCGAAACCGGACAATCTGCTGCTTGCGCCGCTGTCGCAATTCGAAATGGACGGAACGCCGAAAGTTCGAGAAATGGCTGAGGCTGCGACGGTCGGAGCGGGGGATCGGGAATAAGTGTCGGTAAACTTAGTTTTCTATGGAATCTGTTCTTAAAACCGCATTTCCTTTTATCGTGTTCAGCGTCGCGATCCTGCTTGCTTTTCAGGGCGTGCTGATGATCGTGGCGTACACGGTGTTGGCGGAACGCAAGATTCTCGGATGGATTCAGGGCCGCATCGGGCCGAACCGCGTAGGTTGGTGGGGAGTTTTGCAGCCATTTGCGGACCTGCTGAAATTCATCTTCAAGGAAGACCTTGTACCGGATAAATCGACAAAGTTCGTCTATTTTCTTGCACCGCTCGTTGCGTTGACATGTGCCCTGCTGCCTATCGTTGTTTACCCCTTCGGTCCGCGGATCACTGACCCTGTCGGCTGGCTGGCACCTTACGCCGCGTACGTTCCCGTTGTCGGGACCTATCTGGTCGATGCGATAAACTGGCTGGCACCGCAGGCCCGAAACATGCCTCTGACGATCTCGCAGATCGATGTCGGCGTCTTGTTTGTTTTAGGAATAACGTCGGTCGGCGTATACGGAATTGCCTTGGCCGGATGGTCGTCAAACAGCAAGTACAGCCTGATGGGCGGCCTTCGCTCGTCGGCCCAGATGATCTCTTACGAGTTGGCGATGGGTGCGTCTGTGCTGGGCGTTGTCATGCTGTCGGGCACGCTCGACTTGAACGGCATTATCCACGCCCAGATAAATTCACCGTTCCGATGGTTTATTATTCCGCAGTTTATCGGATTTATGGTGTTTCTGATCTCGGCTTTTGCGGAGACGAACCGAGTTCCGTTCGATCTTCCCGAAGCCGAAACCGAACTTGTCGCCGGTTTTCACACTGAGTACTCGGCGTTAAAATTCGCACTGTTTTTCATGGCCGAATACGTGAATATGTTCACCGTTTCGGTTATGTGCACGGTTTTGTTTCTGGGCGGCTGGTATGTT
The DNA here is from genome assembly GCA_031404055.1 of Chloracidobacterium sp. Lineage (GTDB taxonomy): Bacteria > Acidobacteriota > Blastocatellia > Pyrinomonadales > Pyrinomonadaceae > OLB17. Next base: position 5,266 of record JANNGV010000349.1, on the reverse strand, counting down.
CCGGGCTTGAGCCATGTGTTTGAGGTCGGTTCGATTCCGTACGCCCTCGTCAGCCATCTTGCCTTCCTTGGTAAAATATTTGCGTTTCTGTTTTTGTATATCTGGATACGCGGAACGCTGCCGAGATTCAGGTTTGATCAGTTGATGAATTTCGGCTGGAAGTTTTTGCTTCCGGTGGCATTGGCAAACGTGATTTTGACGATAGTGATCGTTTACTTTTTGAACATTTAGATCGGATTTCACCACAGAGGCACGGAGGAGAAAGAAAAATGAAAAATAAAAAATAGAAAATGGAAAATGGAAAATTTCAAGGCTCTATTTCTTTATTTTCCGTTATCAATTCTCCATTTTCAATTCGATTTCTCTGCGTCTCCGTGTCTCTGTGGTTAAAATATATGGCCTCGAACGTCCTATTTTTTTTATTTGCCGGATTCGCCATCGCATGTGCGATCTCGATGGTGTATCACAGAAATCCGCTCTACAGCGCGATCTCGCTGGTCGGTGTGTTTATTGCGCTGTCGTGCATTTACGTGACGCTGGCGGCTCCGTTTATCGCGGCCGTGCAGATATTGATATACGCCGGGGCGATCATGGTCCTGGTCGTGTTCGTCATCATGCTTTTGAATCTGGATGAGGACAAGCCGCTGAACCGGCTGAGATATTTGTATGCTGTCGGCGGCGGGCTGGGCCTGATATTGCTCGCGCAGACATTCTTCATTTTTTACGCCGTGATGCAGGCGCCGAAGCAAACGATCAATGAAGCAGAAACGGCCGGCAAGACCTTGAGCATCGGCACGGCAATGTACACCGAATATCTGCTGCCGGTCGAGATTGTCGGCGTGCTTCTGCTGATGGCTATCATCGGCGGCGTCATCCTGGTTCGCAGATTAGAGCCGGGCCAGCTGAAGTTGGTAGTAGACAACGAATTGGAACGGCGAAACGAAGAGGACGAGAAAGACGATTTTAGAGTCGCTCTCTAAATAACCTTCGGTGATTTTTCCTCTTTCCTTCTTGTTCATCTTATTCTGTGGTTCAGCTTTAAATCCGAACCACGGAACAAGATGAACAAGAAGGAAAGAGAGGAACGACTGTAACTAGGACCGGTCGGGAATTGTAGCGACGTAGTACCGTTATTCAACCTTTCTTTTGGGCTTTTAAGATGGAACCGAGCTTAGAAACATATTTGGCACTTTCGGGAATTTTGTTCACGATCGGTGCGGTCGGCGTTATCTTCAAACGCAATGCTCTCGGCATGTTTATGTGCATTGAGCTGATGCTGAATGCCGTAAACCTGACATTCGTTGCGTTCTCGCGTTATTACGGCGACGTTACCGGCCAGCTTTTTGTGTTTATGGTAATGAGCGTCGCCGCCGCCGAAGCCGCCGTCGGACTGGGAATAATTATCGCATTCTTCCGAAATCGCATTTCGATCGACGTGGACGACGCGAGTATTTTGAAGAATTAATATTATGTCTGTCATAGTTCGTCGCGCGGTTAAAGAAGACGCACGAGCTGTAGCCGTCCTTGCAATGAAGCTTGTTGAGCAGCATGAGCAGTACGACCCGGTTCGTTTTTCCCGGATCGCCGACGTTGAAGGCATGACTGCTTATTACGGCAGTCAGACGAATGCTAAAGGTGCGGCCGTGATCGTCGCCGAGATCGAATCCGAGATTGTTGGATTTGCGTATATTCAGTTTGAAGAAAGAAACTACGCAAGCCTGCTGCAATCCGCGGCGTGGCTGCACGATATCTATATCGATGAATCGGCCCGGGGCGGCGATATCGGTAGAAAATTGATCGAAGCGTCGATTATTGCCGGAATCGAGTTAGGAGCGGACAAGCTTATGCTTTCCGTAGCCGCGAAGAATCAATTGGGCAGACAATTCTTTAACCGCATGGGTTTTCGCGAGACAATGATCGAAATGATGCTGCGTCTGAGTCAATAATTAGTCGTAAGATGCTTAACGCCGAGGTTTTGACATTTCAGGAGTTTGCGATGCACGAACCGCTGCCGCTATCAAAGATTCAAGGAGCCGTGCTTGAATTCTTGCAGGGGCGGGACGACGCCGTTCTGTTCGGCGCACAGGCGGTAAATGCTTATGTCAGCGAACCGCGGGCTACGCAGGATGTCGATATTATGTCGACACGAGCCAAGGAACTGGCCGAGGAATTACGCGAGCATCTGAGCGACACTTTTCATATCGCAGTTCGTGTTCGTGAGATTAGTGATAAAGGTTTACGGATTTATCAGGTCCGAAAGGATGGAAACCGTCATTTGGTCGATGTTCGGATCGAGAATGAATTGCCGGAAACTCAAATAATCGAACAGATTCGCGTTTTAACACCGGTCGAGTTGATCGTGAGCAAAGTAATCTCGTATCAATCGCGTCGCGGAAAGCCTAAATCCGGAACTGACTGGCGTGATTTGGCTATGCTTCTTGTCAGGTTTCCCGAGCTTAAGTTGGCTGATGGTGAAGTGGCGAGGATTTTATCATTCCGTAATGCCGGTGAGAATACGATCAAGTTTTGGGACGATTTGGTCCAACAGGATTTTTCGATCGAGGACGAAGATGACGATCTGAGTTTTTAGAATGACTGAAAACAACCTTTTAAGTCTAATAATTTTTGCACCGCTGGCCGGGGCCGTGATCAATTGGTTGATCGGCGGTAAGCTGAAGAACGAGCAATTCAGCGGAATTGTGGCCTGCGGCACAATCGCCGTTTCGACTATCGTTGCGTTTATGATCGCGTTCGGTATCGGCACGCCGCATGTCGGTGCTCTGTTTGCTCCAGAGGGCAAGCCGGTTCTTGATCATATTTGGACATGGATGAACGTCGGCGGATTTCGGGCGGATTTCTCGCTCGGGATGGATCGATTGAGCGGGGTCTATGCCCTGTTCGTTACATTTGTGGGCTTGCTGATCCATATTTTCGCGACTGGTTACATGCACGGCGATAAAGGGTTTTATCGCTTTTTCGCGTATCTGAACCTGTTCATGTTCTCGATGCTAACGCTTGTTTTGGCCGATAATTTTCTGCTGATGTTCGTCGGATGGGAAGGCGTCGGGCTGTGTTCGTATTTACTGATCGGTTTTTACCTGAAGAAGGACGAGGCCCGCGAGGCGGCGAAAAAAGCTTTTGTTATGAACCGTATCGGCGATTGGGGCGTGCTGATCGGGATATTTTTGATCTTTACGCTGACCGGTTCGATATCATTCTTTGACAAGGTTGTCGACGGCGAACAGGTTCAGAGTGTATTTACATTCGTCACGCAAAATATGGCCATCGAGCCATTTACCTGGGGAGCGATTTTTGCGGGCGGGCTTACGTCAGTAGCGGTTTTGTTATTCATCGGTGCCACCGGTAAATCGGCTCAAATACCGCTGCTCACCTGGCTGCCGGACGCAATGGCCGGGCCGACACCGGTCTCGGCTTTAATCCATGCCGCGACGATGGTCACGGCAGGTGTTTATCTCGTTGTGCGTGCAAACGCAATCTATCAGTTTGCACCGACGGCGATGTGGATCGTCGCGGTGATCGGCGCGGCGACCGCGATCTTTGCCGCTACAATCGCGATCGCTCAAAACGATATTAAAAAGGTGCTGGCTTACTCCACTGTCTCGCAGCTTGGATTTATGTTCCTGGCTGCCGGTGTCGGAGCATTTACCGTCGCCATTTTTCACGTAATGACTCATGCCTTTTTCAAGGCGCTGCTCTTTTTAGGTTCAGGCTCGGTCATTCACGGAATGCACCACGAGCAGGACATGCGTAAGATGGGCAATTTGAAAAAGTACATGCCCGTCACGTTTATCACAATGGCGATGGGCTGGCTGGCCATCTGCGGCATACCGATATGGGCTGGCTTTTTCTCAAAGGACGAAATTCTCTACAAGACATTTGCCGCCGACAGTTATTTTCCGGTCGCTGATTTTCCGGGAAACAAGATTCTTTGGGTGGTCGCAACGCTAACGGCGATACTTACCGCAATCTACATGACCAGAATGATGATCATGACATTCTGGGGAAAGGAGAGATTTCATGATGCTTTACCGGGCGAGGAACACCATGACGATCATGCTCATGATGACGAACACTCCGATGCCCACGCGGACGACGACGATGAAGAGCATCATCACGCTTTGCCGCATGACTTTAAGCCGCACGAATCACCGTGGTCGATGACCGTTCCGTTGATAGCCCTGGCGGTTCTATCCACAATCGGCGGCCTTGTCGGCATTCCCTACGCGATGAGTTCGCTGGTCGGTGCGGGTGACATCAATGCGTTCGAACATACGCTTGAACCGGTCATCGCAAAGGCATCCAAAGGCGGGAATGAGATTCTCAGTCCCGCTGCCACGGGTGAGAAAAAAGAAGTAAAGCATTTCTATGCGGCGGCGAAGCCTGAAGCGGCGGGCGTCGAAGCATATGACTCTCATTCACCGGAAGTAGTTGCGAAAGAGCGTTGGCTGGCCTTGCTCTCAACCGTTCTCGCTTTCGTCGGAATCGGTATCGGGTTTGCATTGTTCCGTAACAACCCGCTGCGCAAGATGCCGCTTATCCTAGAGCAAAAGTGGCGGCTAGATGAATTTTACAACGGCTATATTGTCGATCCGATCACAAAATTATCCCGCGAAGGTTTGTGGAAGGGCTTCGATCTCGGCTTTATCGACGGCATCGTTAACGGCATCGGCCATTTCGTCTCAGAGCTTGGCAATTTAGTCAGGCACGTGCAGGTCGGATTCGTCCGCAGTTACGCGGCGTTTATTATGCTCGGAGCGATTGTCGTGCTTGGTTATTTTATTTATTACGGGTTAAAACTGGTCACGTGAAGTTCAAAGTTTCGAGTTCAAGGCTCAAAGTTTTCGTTTGTAACCTTGAACTTTGAACCTTTAACTTTGAACTGAATTTATGGATTTAATCAACGAAAATCTCATAACGATATTAATCCTGCTTCCGGTGGTCGGGGCCGTGTTGACGCTCGCCCATCAGATGTTCTGGAAACAGGAAGGCCAGTTAAAATGGGTGACGCTGTTTTTTACCGTCGTCAATTTTCTCGTTTCGCTTCTTTTGCTGGCGGACAAAGGCGCCGTGTCGGCAAGCGGTTTTTTCTTTGAAAAGAATGTCCCGTGGATAAGAGCGATCAACACCTATTATCACGTCGGCGTCGATGGATTGAGTATTTGGCTTGTTATCCTGACGACATTTATAATGCCGATCGCCGTCATCTCGACCTGGAATGCCGTGGAGAAAAAGCGTACTGCTTTTT
>JANNGV010000348.1:0-2765 GCA_031404055.1 Chloracidobacterium sp. | reverse complement strand
CCGAACGAACGGTTTTCGTAACATTCTGCAATCGGATCATATTTAATAAGATAGCAAAGTGAGGCGTTCTAATCGAAAAGGACTATTTTCTGTTGACACAGCGAATTTGCATGGCTAACAGCATCAGGCAGATGGACTTCTCTTTTTCTTGTTCCTCTTATTCGGGTTTCATTCCGTGTTTTCCGTGGTTAGGATTTAAATCCGAACACGGAATAAGAGGAGCAGGAAAGGAACAAGACGAAAGAAACAAATTTCCGTTCACGATTTCTTCATGTCAATAGAACCTAATGTGCGGGCCTCTGCATTTGTCACAAGAACCTCGACCGAATTTCGGGCGTTGGCATCATGCATGCGTTTTGTCTGCCGAATAGCCGGTAGCGGTATCTGGCAAAAGTCTTATACAAAAAATCGCGTATGGGTCTCGGCACGATTCTAAATGCGTACATCAACGACCATATGCCGTCCAATTTCCGTGCAATTCGCAAGGCTCCGGTCGAATGTGTGAATGCCTTTTCGTTTTCTATCACAACGACCGAATCGGTGTCGGCTTTATCGAGGCCGTGCATCGCTATAAGCTTCTCGCCGATCTCCGATTGCAGCGGCGAGAATTTGAAATAACCGGCCCTGTCATGTTCGATAATAAATTTTACCGAGCCGTTGCAAAAATTGCATACACCGTCGAACAAGACAATCGCACCCATAATAAAATTCTACCGCAATTTTCGGATAGATTTTAGTCGCCGTGGCCGATAAAATCAGAAACATGGACACAGAGATCTTTTGGCAGGCTGTAAAAGCGAATGATGTGCGATTTGACGGAGCGTTTGTGCTCGGCGTAAAAACGACGGGAATCTATTGCAAGCCGTCGTGCAGGGCTCGATTGCCGAAGCGTGAGAATGTGGCGTTTTATGAGTCTTGCGGAACGGCGGAGTCGAACGGGTTCCGGGCCTGTTTGCGGTGCAGGCCGAAGATGGCGAACGCTACCGATCCGCAGGTTGAAGCAGTTTTACGCGCTTGTAGGTTGATCGACGAACATGAGCAGTTTTCGCTTGATGATCTAAGTACGGAACTTGATCTTAGCCCGTCGCACCTGCAGCGTACTTTCAAGCAGATCATCGGCGTTTCACCGAAAAAATACGCGGAGGCAAAGCAAATGGAAAGGTTTAAGGAAGGAATTCGCGGCGGCGGCGATGTCGTAACCGCAATGTACGATGCCGGTTACGGTTCAAGCAGCAGGCTTTATGAAAAGGCGTCGGAGAATCTTGGAATGACACCGGCCACCTATAAAAAAGGCGGGAAAGGAATGAACATCGAATACACGATAGCGGACTGCGAGTTGGGAAAGATACTTGTTGCAAGGACCCAACGCGGCATCTGCTCGGTTACGTTTGGCGATAATGTGGTGACGATGCGTAGCGAACTTGAAAGAGAATTTCCAAACGCGGAGATCGCGGAGGACGCGGAGAATCTTGGAGTGTCGGTCGAGGCGATACTCAATTATCTTGCCGGCAGAAGCAAGCGGCTTGTGCTTCCACTCGATCTTCAGGCGACGGCATTTCAGATGCAGGTTTGGGATTTTCTAAAAAAAATTCCATACGGCGAAACGCGATCTTACAGGGAAATTGCCGAGCAGCTTGGCGATAAGAAAAAAGTCCGCGCCGTTGCTCAGGCTTGTGCGAAGAATCGCGTTGCCGTTGTTATTCCGTGTCACCGCGTGATCGCAAGCGACGGCAAACTGAGCGGATATCGCTGGGGAATCGAGCGTAAAAAAGCCCTGTTGGCAAAAGAAGCCGCATCATAACCTCAGCATTTGTAAACTTTTGTAAAGCCCGCCGTTATGCGAAACTCCCACTTTGCAAACTGAAACTTTTCGTCTATTCTCTCCGTAAGTAATTTTCCAGACAGGTCAGAACTTTTCACAACGCATTTTACATATGAAACTGAAGCTATTCTTGTTCGCTTTTGGGGCGATAGGTTCGCTTTTTAGTTCGTCGATCGACGCCCAGTCCTACGCTATAACTAATGCCCGGGTCGTTACGGTTTCCGGCGCGACGATCGAAAAAGGAACGGTCGTGATACGCGATGGTCTTATCGAATCGGTCGGCGCTGACGTAAAAACTCCGGCTGACGCGCAGGTATTTGACGGCATGGGACTGACCGTTTATCCGGGATTCATCGATGCGTTGACCAGTCTCGGTTTGGCACCGGCGAGGCCGACGACGCCCGCAGTGCCAGGCGGTGGAGGCGGACAGGCTGCCGCGGTGGCTCTTGCGGCGGCGGCGTCATCGAATTCCACATATCCGGCGGGGCTTCGGCCTGAGGATGTGACATTGGAAGATGTACGGGCGGGCGATGCTCAATTTGAAACGAATCGAAACGCCGGGTTTACGACGGTGCTTACAACCGGCCGAACCGGTATTTTTAACGGCCAATCCGCATTGATCAGTTTGTCGGGTGATTCAGTTGCTGCGATGACGGTAAAATCACCTGTCGCTTTGCACATTACATTCAATACGATTCCGGGAACCTATCCCGGCTCTCTGCTGGGAACATTCTCGGCCTTGCGTCAGATGTTCAACGACGCGCGTCGGCACGACCAATTGCTCAAGATGTATGCCGAAAATCCGCGCGGTATGAAGCGGCCCGATGCGAACAAATCGCTCGAAGCATTGATCCCGGCACTGAACCGTCAGATACCGGTAGTATTTACCGCCAATCGCGAGAATGAAATAGTCCGTGCGCTTGATCTGGCAAAGGAATATAAC
>JANNGV010000347.1:0-2707 GCA_031404055.1 Chloracidobacterium sp. | reverse complement strand
GTATGCGGCCTCCGTTTTTTGTGATCCCTAAAAGCTCGCCGATAAAACCCATTACAACCTGAACATTTTCCGCGACGAGCCTCGAAACGATAACTTCAAACTCATCGTCAGCGAATTGATATGGAAACTGCCCCAGATCGTGTATGACATCGGCGGCAGTCCGCGGGTTGTTATCGAGGCCAATAGAGCCTTCGTATTTATTGGCCCCGCAGCCGACATCGAGAATTTTAGTCATCGGGATTCAACTTAATGCAGAAGCCCGCGCGTAAGCAAGGGCATAATGCTCACATTGCCTATTACGCCCTTGCTTACGCGCGGGCATCTGCATCGCGCTTACGTGCAGGCCTCCGCATCTCCGACAAATAGAAATGCCACAACAGGCGTGCCGCTACCGACCGAAAAGGTTTCCACTTCTCAGCCATCGCGACAAACTCGTCCGAGGCAGGCCTTTTATCAGCATCGCTCAATTTTTGATAGGCCGCATGAAGCGCTATATCGCCCTTGGGCATTACATCCGGCCGCAGCAACGCCATCAGCAGATAAATATCGCTCGTCCATTCGCCGACGCCTTTAAGCTTTATGAGCTCGGCTTTCACTTCAATGTCGGGTAGTGCGTGGAGGCCATTTAGATCGATTCGCTTTTCGATAACGGCTTCGCTCAAATGACGAGCATACGTTGTCTTTTGACGGCTGAAGCCCGCCGTTTTTAGTTCGGCATCGCTTAAAGCAAGTAATCCAGCCGGTGATACTTCACCCAAATGTGCCGCCAGCTTGTCGAAACACGCCTTTGCCGACGCAAGCGACACCTGCTGTTCGAGAATGATCTGAAGCAGCGTTCCGAATCCCGGCTGACGCGCCCACAGCGGCGGCGAGCCGTAAGTATTGTAAACAATAGCCAATTCAGGATGCTCACGCGATAATTTGACGCAGGCTTGCTTGATCTTGCCATCGTCCAAAGGCTTTATCGTCAATTCAATACCTCCCGGACGTCAGCGTGCTTCTCCACGACTTTCTCCGCGATAGATGATTTTTTAACGCTGAGATCGCTGAGAGGTTCGCAAAGATTGCAAAGAAGAAAATTTTCGTTGCCCGCTGTCATTTATTTCGGAACGCTACTAGATATATAATCTGCCGCAAAGCTATGAAACATTATCCCGAAATCGGCCCCATCCCTCAATCGCGCCACCGATGTTGGCGAGCGTGCCTATTCGTAAATACATAGATTCAGGAGTCAATATGTCAGAAAAACATTACAGGAACTGCAACCTTTGCGAAGCCATCTGCGGGATCGAGATCACGCACGAGGACGGCAAGATACTTTCGATAACGGGCGACAAACTCGATCCGTTCTCACGCGGACACATCTGCCCGAAAGCCGTCGCCTTAAAAGACATTTACGAAGACCCGAACCGCCTGAAAACGCCGGTGATGCGGACCGAAGCAGGCTGGCGGGAGATAAGCTGGGAAGAAGCATTCGATGAAACGGCATCGCGGATTTTGGAGATTCAAGGCCGGTACGGCCGGGACGCAGTGGCTGTTTATCAGGGAAATCCGACAGTCCACAATCTCGGAACGATGCTCAACAGCCGTGAATTGCTCAAGGCGGTAAAAACCAAAAACAACTTCTCGGCGACATCCGTCGACCAGCTTCCGCATCATTTTGCGAGCTGGGCGATGTTCGGGCATCCGTTTTTGATACCCGTTCCGGACATCGACCGCACAAAGTATTTTCTGATCCTGGGTGCTAATCCGCTTGCTTCGAACGGGAGCTTGATGACGTCGCCCGACATTATCAACCGGCTTGAAGCCATCAGAAAAGGCGGCGGCAAAATAGTCCTCATCGACCCGCGAAAAACCGAAACTACGCGTGTGGCGGACGAGCACTTTTTTATCAAGCCGGCGGCGGATGCCTTTTTGCTTTTGGCGATTGTCCAGACGCTGTTTGCCGAAAATTTGATTGATCTGGGCAGACCAGCGGATTTTACGGACGGCGTCGAAACGCTGCGGGCGGGTTCGAGTGAATTCACGCCCGAAATGGCGGAAGGGTTGACAGGGATTTCCGCTGCCGATATCAAGCGGCTTGCTCGTGAGTTTGCCGCTGCCGAGAGTGCGGTTTGCTATGGCCGGGTTGGGCTTTCCACGCAAAAGTTCGGTGGCCTGTGCCAATGGCTGATAAATGCGATCAATATCCTGACGGGCAATTTCGACCATGCGGGCGGCTCGATGTTCACCGCACCGGCATTCGAGTTGCTGCAAACCTCAAAGGGCGGAGACATCCATAACCGGTGGCAAAGCCGCGTCCGGCATCTGTCCGAATTTATGGGTGAATTGCCGGTTTCCGCCCTTGCCGAAGAGATGTTGACTGAAGGCGATGGGCAGATCCAGGCGCTCGTCACAAGCTGCGGCAATCCTGTTTTGTCCACACCGAACGGTGGGCAGCTTGATAATGCACTGGAAAAGCTGGAGTTTATGGTTTCGATCGACTTTTACATCAACGAGACCACGCGGCACGCGAACATAATTTTGCCGCCCGCGACCAATCTGGAAAGCTCGCACTACGACGTTATTTTCAACACCTTTGCCGTTAGGAATACAACGAAATATTCGGAACCGCTGTTCGCGAAAAGTGAAAACCGCGAAGGGCGCATCGCAGTGTCCAATGCCGAGGCGCGCCGTCAGCTCAAGTTCGAGGCGCAGGGACTGCGCC
>JANNGV010000346.1:0-2194 GCA_031404055.1 Chloracidobacterium sp. | reverse complement strand
GAATTGGAAAGATGCAAAAGGCAGGCGTGCCTTCGTTGTGCCTACGGGATTTTGTTCGAATGATGCGGAAGTGACCGCGCTGGATAGGATCACGTTCGGTGAGTGGCTGCGGCAAAAAGGCTTCAATTCGGAGCGGCTGCTTTGGTATTGTGACTACGCCTGCCGTGACGATTACGGGCTGAAACTCGATCAAACATCGGCGTGGGCGGGCCTCTTTTATTTCTGCTCGCGTGTCCGCAAAAGCGGGGATGAGTCACAGCCGTTCATCACATTTCCCGAAGGAAACGGGCGTTTTGTCAATCATCTTTACGAAGGAGTACAAGACCGGGTTCGAAAAGATCATGCCGTAGTATCGATCACTCCAACGGACAAAGGGGTCGATGTAGTTTGTCTGAATGATAATGAGCTGCGCGGATTTCGTTGTGAAAAAGTGATCTTTGCTTCGCCGATGTTCACCGCTCCGTATGTAATTCACGGCTTTGCGGAAAACGCACCATTTCAGGCAAGCGAGTTTAAGCACAACGCGTGGTTTGTCGCGAACCTATTTTTGAAAGACCGGCCGAAGCCGCGTTTTGCAAAGGATTTTCCGCTTGCGTGGGACAATGTTCTTTACGAAAGCCCGTCACTTGGTTATGTAAACGCGACTCATCAAAAAGGCATCGACTACGGCCCGGCCATCTGGACATATTATTACCCGATGTGCCATGAGGAGAACGGCCGCACAAAATTGTTCAACTACGAATGGCGCGATCTGGCCGACGTTTGTCTGACGGACATGGCCCGGGCCCACCCGGAAATCTATGAGCTGACGGAGAGAATCGATATAATGCGCTGGGGCCACGCGATGATAAATCCGCGCCCGGGATTTATCTGGGGCGAAACTCGTGCAAAGGCATTGAAGCCGTATCGAAATATTCATTTTGCTCACACCGATTTAAGCGGTATCGCACTGTTTGAAGAGGCGTTCTATCATGGTCTCCGTGCGGCGTCGGAAACTTTCACCGCCGAGACGCGGAGACGCTGAGTGTAATGCAGAACCAATTGACCAATTCTTTGACCGCTTCCTCCGCGTCTCTGCGTCTCGGCGGTGAAGGCTCCTGGCTGTTTTCACGAAACATCGATCTTACAGTTTTTCTCGGAAGTGCCGTCGTGTCTTTGCTCTTGCTTGGGATCGGCTGGCGGCTAGGGATTCTAAACGAAGAATCGCCAGACTGGACATGGATCTCGGCTGTGCTGCTGATCGATGTGGCACATGTTTGGTCGACCAGTTTCCGCGTTTATTTTGATGTCGAGGAATTCAAACGGCGATTTTGGCTTTATCTATTGGTTCCGGTGTTTGGATACGCGGTCGGCGTTGCGTTGTATTCCGAGGGCGAGCTGACGTTTTGGCGTGCGTTAGCCATCGTCGCTGTTTTTCATTTCGTTCGCCAGCAATACGGCTGGGTGGCGTTGTATCGACGAAAGCTTGGCGAGACTGAAAGCTGGACTTGGTGGATTGACGCGGCGGCGGTTTATCTCGCGACAATTTATCCGCTGGCGTTTTGGATGACGAGCCTGCCGAGAAATTTTCAATGGTTTGTCGTTAATGATTTTTTTGAACTTCCCGAATTCGTCGAATCAATTCTGTTTCCGATGTATGCGATGGCTCTCGCCGCATACTTTGCCAAGTCGATCTATCTATATTTCTCTAAAGGCTTTTTAAATATCGGCAAAGATATCGTCGTCGCGACGACCGCAATTTGCTGGTACGTTGGCATTGTCGTTTTTAATTCGGACTACGCTTTTACGGTGACGAATGTGATCATCCACGGCGTGCCGTATTTCGCGCTCATCTATTTTTACGCAAAGGCCAGGCGCGAATCGACTGGGCGCGTTTATCGCACCTTGTCGCAAAATTGGGTAGTGTTTCTCGCCTCGCTTTGGGCGCTCGCTTATTTTGAGGAACTGTTTTGGAACCGAGGTGTTTGGCATGAGAAGGATTGGCTTTTTGGTTCCGGCTGGGATTGGAGCGAGTGGAAGATCTACATCGTACCGCTTCTCGCCGTACCGCAATTGACGCATTATATTATTGACGGATTCATCTGGCGGCGGAAGAGCAATTCGGGTTTTCGTGTCGCAGGATAATCGGTAATAAATACAAGCGGAATTGTGCTAAATTAAGGCTGATGACAGAGTTTTCGAACAAATTAAGGCA
>JANNGV010000345.1:0-3036 GCA_031404055.1 Chloracidobacterium sp. | reverse complement strand
AAAAGGCGCACAGGTCATTGCCTCGACACACTATCGCGGCTTGAAGATCTACGCCGCAAACGACGAGAATGTCATCAATGCTTCGGTCGAATTCGACGAGAAAACGCTGCAGCCGACTTACAAATTGCTCATCGGCCTCGCCGGTGCCTCGTCAGGAATCCAGATCGCCAGCCGATTCGGAATCTTGCCTGAAGTGATCGCGGAGGCGCGGGAAAATCTCGATATTTCCGCCCAGGACGCCGAGGCGTATTTGCTAAAGCTGCAAACCGAGACCAAGCTTGCCGAAGACCTTCGAATCGCCCTTGAAGAAGAACGCGAAGCCGTCGCGATGAAATACGCCGGGCTTGAGATAGCGGCAGGTAAAAAGGAAAAAGCCCGCCAAAAACAGTTCGAAAACGAGCTTGCCCAGACCATAGACGATTTCGAACGCCAATCCAAAGCCTTCATTCAAACGCTTGAAGACAAAGCGTTAAAGAACAAATTGGAAAAGGAACGCTCCGCCCGAAAAGCCGAATTCAACCGCGCCGTCCTAACGAAAATGCAGGGTGCGGGAACACGAAGACGCGGAGACGCGGCGAGTTCAGAACCGGGAGCAGTTGCGACCGGTCTCCTAAGCTCCCCACCTTTCAAAGGAGGGGTGGCAGCCGCTTCGGCTGACGGGGTGGTGGGAGCCGCTGACGGAGTGGTTCTCTCCGTCGGGACCAGAGTCATAACGTCCTTCGGCAACATCGGCACCATAGAAAAACTAGACAAAGAAGTCGCAGAAGTGCTGGTCGGCGGCATGCGCCTCCGCGAAAAGTTAGAAAATCTCCATATCGCCGCCGAAGAACCAAAGGCGGAAATGCGACCGGTAGGGAGCGTATCTTCACAGCACATCAACATCGACGGACGCGACGCCGATATGGAGCTAAACCTCATCGGCAAAACTACCGCCGAAGCCGAATACGACCTCGACCGCTTCATCGACGAAGCCTATCTCGCTTCCCTTCCCCGCGTCCGAATAATCCACGGCTTCGGTACCGGTGCGCTAAAAAATTATGTCCACCATTTCCTAAAAAACCACGACCTCGTCGAACGCTTCGCCTTCGCCCCTCAAGACCAGGGCGGAAATGGTGCTACAATAGCGGAGATGAAGCTGTGATTTAGGAGGTATTAAAGTGATTTCGCAAAAGGAACTAATTCGTGAGATTTCAAAGCTCCCGGTACCGCTCCAACGCGAGTTAATTGATAAGGTTTCGCAAAACCTTAATGCGTTTGTAGAGAATGGGCCTGCAGAAGAGAATCAATTTCAACGAGAACTTATGAAAGAGGAACGGATAGCCCTTGCCAAAAGTCTGTCCGGCACATTTAAGCCTGATAAAGGCTACATGCCGATGACTAAAGAGGAAGACCGGGAAATCTATTACGAACACATAATGGAGAAGTATCGCTGATGCGTGCTCTCATTGACACCAACGTGATCCTGGATTATGTTCTCGAAAGACAACCCTTTCACGCCGATGCCGAGAAGATTGTGCTGCTTGTGGCAGCCGAAGATTTAGTTGGATACCTATCGAGCATAACTCCCATAAACGTCTATTACACAGGCCGAAAACTTAAGGGTAAAGATCATTCGCTAAAAGAAGTTCGTAGACTGGTTCGGCTATTTGAGATTGCCACCGCTGACAAACAGGTGCTTCAAAATGCATTCGACCTCGGCTTTTCGGACTATGAAGACGCCGTGCAATGTGCTTCCGCAATTAGTGAAAGCCTGGACGCAATAGTGACACGAGATACCTCCGATTTCGAACAATCTCCGATATCGGTTTACTCGCCCGCGGAATTTCTTGAACGACTCGATGCTGAAACAACGGATAGCGATGCGTAAACGTCAAGGATTGCCGGATGTAAAGAAATGCACAGATTCAGAATCTATTTGATCGCGATCCTACTTTTGGCATTCGGCGTCGGTGCGAATAGCCAAGAGCCGCAACCTGAACCTACTCTGATTGATTCATTTGGAAAGCCAAGCTGCGAACTACTTCTGAGTAGATTGGATTTTCTGGCCTCCACAGCTTCAAAAACTCGCGATTCAGTCGGATTTGTTGTGCTTTATCCGGGAAAGAATGTGTTCGAAAATGCGGCCTACGAAAGGGCGATAAAAAATAATTCTGCATTCCGCCGCTTTCCTAACGGTATGATTCGAATAATCAGGGCAACGAGCAGAGACGAACTAAAATTCGAGATGTGGAGAAGCTCGCCTGATAATCCGCCACCAGTTCGAGACGTTCTCTTTGACTATCACCTTTCAAATATTTCCCGTCGCACACTTCTTTTTGAAGATTCCGTTGAAGTTTTCAGATTTGAAGGAAAACCTGAATACGGTTCGGCAGGTGATTGCGTAAACGAGTTCAATATGGGCGTACTGTCGAAAGTCCTATTAGCAAACCCGGAGTTATCAGCCGAGATCATAATATTCAACAAAAGTTCGCGAGAAGCTCGAAAGCTGTCGCGACTTCTCTTTCATGCTGCAATCTCAGAAAACAAAATCTCAAAGGATGGGCTTAGAATAAACTATGGTGGGAGTGGTAGAACCAAGGAATGGAGTTCCGCCATATCTTCCATAGAAGTTTGGCTGCTACCGACTAACACCAAGTAATTTGCTCTACGACCAATACTTCATCGATGACCTGAAAGACCGTGCCGATCTGGTGCGGATAATTGAGCCGTATGTGCCGCTCAAGAAGAAGGGCAAGGATTGGATGGGGTGCTGCCCGTTTCATCAGGAGAAGACGCCTTCGTTTTCGGTCAGTCCGACGAAGGGCTTTTACAAATGCTTTGGGTGCGGTAAGGGCGGGACGGCGTTCAATTTTCTGATGGAGATGGAAGGGCTGAATTTTCCCGAGGCCGTCCAGCGTGTGGCCGAAATGAGCGGCGTGCCGCTGCCCGAACCGATTGACGACCGGCAGTACGAGCAGAATAAGAAACGGAAACAGGAAAAGAAACAGCTCTCGGAACAGGTGATCGAGTTGAACAAGCTAGCGCTCGATTTCTGGG
>JANNGV010000344.1:0-2785 GCA_031404055.1 Chloracidobacterium sp. | reverse complement strand
GCGCAACCTGCAGCAAATAAAACTTGCCAACTTCAAGGTTATCGACAGTGTAATAACCAAACGGGCTGGTCAATGCGGTGCTTATTTCTCCGGTCGCAGCGTTGATCACGGTCATTCTTGCGTTTGCAATGCCCGCGCCGTAGGAGTTTACGACTCTACCGCTTATCGAACCGTCTCCGGCCGTCGATCCGCCTGAAAGCTCATAGCAAAAATGCGACGTGGCTGATCGCACTACCGTTAAGCGTGGTGAGTCCAAACCCGTCCGTCGGGCCTCCAAAAGATCCGGGACTGTAAAGATATACGTTCGAGCCCTGGGCCTTTACGATTACGGCAGTGATCTGTTTGGTCGAACGCCAATCGAGTGTATCCCTGTTCCCGCCGGGGACGCTGGAATATCCGACCACGTTTACGCGATTAGCTAAATCGGTTCCCGCTCCGCCGCCCAGAAACCAGCCGTCGCCGGTCGAAAACGTGTGTGTGTTTCCTGGGGCTAATGACGGCAGGCTGTCATATTTTAATTCAAAATTTGTCGTGATGTGCGAATAGACATTGTTCGTCTGTCCCACCGTGTGCAAAGCATTCAGTTCGGCACAGGTTGTGTTGCCGGAGCCCGGAAACGGAATCGGCACGGGTGCCGCCAAAGCTGACGCAGTTTCGCTCTTCGAGGTTCTGCTTGTCTTCTGGGCAAGCGAAAAGCTCGCGAATGTTGATACGCAAATCAGAAATACTAAAATGCGCGACGCATATGTTTGAATCGGTGAATTTGTGTGGGTAAATTTCATTGGTACTCCTCTCTCTTTTTTTAATGACACGAATGTCGAATTACTCAAATGTGAAATGCAAAGAAATGCCTAAGCCCCTTTGTTTTCCAGAAAAACTCTCAAGAAATGCTGGTCCGCTTGGGTGCAAAAAATTGAAAATTGAAGTAATCGGTATTTAAGAATTAACAAATACCCGTCTCAAAGTCAATTGCTTCACCCATCGGCTTCATGGTGATAAGCTTGCCAATCGCAGGCGTATCACTCAATCAGCGTTCAAGTCTTATTGTCATGAATGTAACAAATAACTAGTGCGGCGAAATTCCAGAAAAAAACGGTCTGTGTGGACCCGCTTTCAAGCTTCACGGAAAGCCTCTGGAATAATTCAGGCTGATACATTAGGCACCGTATGCCCTAAACGCACGAAAAAAATGGGCGGAGAAAAACTTCTCGCCCATTTTCGCCTATTCGCGTTTAGTTTTAGCCTGTAGTTACCGGTCGATTACGAAATTTGAAAGGACAAGGTCGTCGTATAACGAAAAGGATCGCGTGCCATTTAATATCGTATGTCTTCTCGATGGCTCTACCCTGATAACATAAAAATTCGAAACCGGCGTGTCGTTAAACGAATATATTCCCATACTATTTGTAGTCGTGTATCTCAAGAGTCCGCTGCCTGCATTTAGCAGAGAAATCCTGACGCCACGCATGCCCACCCCCTTTAGATTTACTACACGTCCGGAAACGGTTACGTCCGCGGCGGTTGGAGCAAGTTCTTCGCTAGTGAAGGTGCAAACAACCTGTTCACCCGCTTCGACGACGATGTTTGCCCTGCGATTCACAACGTCTACAGTGCTGTTCTGTGAATTCGGCATACTTCCCGCGGTTTCAGTACAAGCAATTGAGGTAAGCCGCCATCCGGGAACCGCATTTTCAGTTACGGACACCATGTTTGCCTGACCAAATGCGTTTACATTCGAATCAGTGAAGGTGTCGTTTGGTGCGGTGGTGTTGTAGAGGACAAAGCTGGAGGCCGCGAGATTAGTCGCGTCGTAAGGAAACGGCGTGACAGCAGATGTTCCGCCATTGGGGCCATTTCCACGTTTTCTGATTATTATCTGGCCGGCGGGCGTCGGCGTCGGCGTCGGGCTCGGTGTTGGCGTGGCCGTCGGCGTCGGTGTCGGTGTCGGTGAAACTCCGAAGCCGCTGTAAAGAAGATTGTTCGGGGAACCTGAACCGATATCGGTCAGGACTCCTGAAGTAGTCGCGTTCAAGATCGCCTGCGTGACGGTTGATGGACTTGCCGACGGGTTCAATTCCAAAAAAAGAGCGGCAACGCCCGCCGTGTGAGGGGCCGCCATTGACGTTCCGCTAAGCGTGGCAGTGGCCGTATCGCTCGAATTGCCAAGAGACAGAATAACGTGTCCCGGGGCAAAAAGATCGACACAGGAGCCGAAATTCGAATAGGATGCGCGGGCATCAACAATCCTGGAAGCTGCCGTCGTGATCGCGTTCGGTACGCGGCCGGGTGAATAGTTGCAGGCATTAGAGCCTTGATTTCCCGCGGCGATCACATACGTTATTCCCGTCGCGATGGAGTTGGTTATCGTTGTGTCCAAAGCACTGGAAACACCGTCAAAACTCAAACTGATATTCACGACGGCCGGATTGATCCTGTTTGCCGTGACCCAGTCAATTCCGCTGATCACCTGTGACACGTTTGCCGATCCGTTGCAGGCGAGCACGCGCACGCCATGCAAGGACACGTCTTTTGCGACACCATAGGTTGAGCTTCCGATCGTGCCGGCGACGTGTGTTCCATGTCCATTGCAGTCGATTCCGTTTTGACCGTCATTCATGGCGTCAAAAGCAACGGATGCCCTGCCTTCGAATTCGATATGTGTGGGACGGATGCCCGTATCAACCACATACGCGTGAACGCCAGCTCCCGTCGGTCCATAGCCGTAAACAGTGTCGAGCGGCAGACTTCTCTGATCGACCCGATCCAGGCCCCAGGTGGCGTTAGT
>JANNGV010000343.1:0-2420 GCA_031404055.1 Chloracidobacterium sp. | reverse complement strand
GCCACCGATTCCGCGCATCGCTTCGAACGGGGTTACATTGTTGTACGTTAGAAATCAACATATTAGTTGCTTCTCTTTGGATATTATTTCGGATAGAATGGCAACAAATCTGTTTCGTTCAGCGTAAGACCGATTCCGGATGTCCGAAAAACCCTCATCTACAAAAAGACAAATTTCGCCGGATTGGCTGGTTCAGGGGATTCTTACTAAGATCGGCGATACCTTTGATCGTCTGACCGGCCGAGGATGGAAGCCGTCGAGCAGTCTTGCGACCAGCGAGTTGGTAGAGCGTCTAAAAAAATTGGTGGATTCGGAGGTCCGTGAATCCGGCGATAAAAGAAAATACGTTCCGCACAATATCAAGCTAAAGATGCAGTGGGACAAGTTTTCGACCGATTCTGAAGGCTCCTTAAAAAAGCTTGAGACCGAGCTGCTCACCGCACTGGTCGATCATATAAACGACAAACGTTATTACACCTATGCCCCAATTGCGCTGGAGGTTAAGCCGGATTACTTTACAAGCGGCGTAAAGCTTTTTGCCGCGTTCGAAAAATCGGATGACGACGAGCGGGAAACGGCGATAGATATTTCAATACCCGGTTTTGGAGAAGATTCTTTAACTGCGTCTCAAGCTTCGCTCACAGCTGCCGGTCAGGCAACGGTTACGGTTAGATTCGAACTTCAGGGCCAATCGATACAAAAACAACTGACTTTTGAAGACGGAAAAAGGCTGACTTTAGGACGAACAAAGGAAAACGATCTGACGGTCGACGACACGAGCGTTTCCAAGATGCACGCGTCACTGATGTTAACCGCGGACCGGCACTTCGTCGTAGCGGATACCGGATCGACCAACGGAACTTTTATAGACGGCGAGCGTATCTCGTACGGAAAGGCGGTGACATTTTCGGGCGGTCAGAAATTGAAGTTGGGCACGGTAGAACTTGCGTTCGAGATCGCTGAACAAACTGCGGCGGCCGAACCTGATTTAAATCCGACCGAGGCTTATAAGGTTGGCGAATTTGAATTTACGACGAAGATCGATCCGCCCGAGCTGCCGGTCCTTGCTGAAACAATGGCAAGCATACCCATGCCAGACATTGTCGGGCCAGACACAGCCGAGGTTCCCAAGCCGACCGAGCCGAGCATCGATTTGAATTTAGCCGACGACGAAAAGGCGGTATCTAGATGAATCTGTTTTTTTTGCTTCAGATAGACTGGAATAAATATCGCCCCGAAAACCTTTTCGGCGGGCAGGTTCTGGAACGAACGCCCGCCGGGCTCAGTATAGTTTTCATTATAGGCGTCGGTATTCTTATCGGATTTCTGATCATCACCTTTTTCGACAATTTCAGTCGCCCAAGATTCGTTTTCGAACAAAATCTTCCTCGCGAAGTAACCCGCAAGCTGACGCAAACTATAGCTAACCGGAGCATTCGGGTATGGCAGTTTGTCTTTATTCTGCTTGCGTTTACGGTGTTCGGCTTCCAAGTTTACTGGACATATTTTGCGGACGATTCTAATGAGCAGTTTCAAGCTCTTGCGTATAAAGATCTTCGAACGCGAAGAACGACCGCGTCTAATCTTCGCGGCTGGATGCTCGACCGCACCGGTAATCTCGGAGCCTCGCTTGCCTACTACAAAGTTAACGGCGATGGAGAGATCGACCGGACATTTTCGCTCGAAAAAGAAATGGCTCATTTGCTCGGAACCGAGCGCGGTACGCCTGGGCTCGAACGCACGCTATATAAAATGGATAGCGACCCGATGCCGGAAGCCTGGGAAATTCTGACGAAATATAAAAAGCCCGAGCCTGAGAAGAAAGATGTCCGGATAACGATCGACCGTGACCTGCAAGCCTATGTGGCCAAGCAGTTGGAAGGTAAAAAAGGCGGCATCGTCGTTATCAATCCTCAGACGGGCGACGTTCTCGCGATGTACTCCAATCCTTCCTACAATTTGACCGAGGCCGGGACGCTAGAAGGTTATTTGAAGCTCGAAGCCGACAAGGAAAACAAGCCGCTCTTGAATCGTGCGACCCGCGAATTCTATATTCCAGGCTCGACATTCAAGACTTTTACAATGATCTCGGCCTTTCGTGCGGGACGAACCGATCTTACCTTTCCCGGTCGGCCGGCACCTGATTGCTATACGCCTTTCCGAGGTTCCAAACCGATATGCGACGCCGGTGGAAGCTGTCATGCCTGCGCCGAAAATATTCCTTTGCGCGAAGCTTACAAGGTTTCCAGCAATCAATATTTTGCTCAGCTTGCCAATGCGCTGGGACGCGACAGGTTGGCCGAAACCGCGCGGATATTAGGCATCACGCCAACCGAGACCGCCGAGGAAGCCCTGGAGCAGGGTTATTTTCCTGACTTCTGGAATGCCAGCAACAGGCGAATTTCCAATGCAATTTCGCC
>JANNGV010000342.1:0-2459 GCA_031404055.1 Chloracidobacterium sp. | reverse complement strand
ATGCGATCGTCGGTAAGGATTCCGAAGGCATAAACGGCGTTTTTACAAATGAGGCGATAATTACAAATAACGGCGTGATTCCGGGCGGCGTGCGCCTGCCGGTCGATCTGGCTATCGACGCCCAGATTGAACCTACGGCGGATGAGCGGCTGATCGTTACAACCGCGCCGGAATCTTTCACGCTGTACGTTACAGTCTCGTTATATTCGGCAATAGCTCTCTCGATACCTTTGCTCCTTTTCCAGATATGGGGCTTTATCTCGCCCGCGCTTTATAAGCACGAGCGGTCGTACGTCACGCCTTTCATCGCTCTTTCGACAGTTTCATTTGTTCTCGGGGCCGCCTTCGCTTATTACATACTATTTCCGCCGGCCCTCGGTTATCTGCTTGGATTGGGCGAGGACTTCCGCCTACTTCTGCGCGCAAGCGACTATTTTGACTTCATTACGCTGATAATGCTGGCGATGGGAATCATTTTCCAGATGCCCGCAGTGACATATGTGCTTGCGCGGATCGGCCTAATCTCAGCGGGACTTCTTGCCCGAAGCTGGAAGGTGGCCTTGGTTGTAATATTGATCGTAGCCGCCGTTGTTTCGCCAACCGGCGATATTCCAAACATGATGCTTTTTGCCGCCCCGATGATGGTGCTTTACGTGTTTTCGATATTTATCGCGTGGTTTTTTGGGAAAAAGCGGCAGACCGACGCGGAAGTTTAACCACAGAGGCACGGAGACAAAGAAAAGAACAGCATAATCTTTCTCTGTGTCTCCGTGCTTCCGTGGTTAAGGACCAGACGCGGTGCCGGAAATGCAACCTCAAAGTACCCTTCCCGCATCTTGTACAATTAGGGATTACTGTCTAAAATCTTCAAAGCTTACAATTAAGTGTTCTGGAGTTTTTTCGGGTATTAGATAAGCAGGAGTTTTGCTGTTATGTCCAAATTGAATTTGTTTAGAAATCTGGCGATAGGAATGTTGGTTCTAACGATCGGCTGTGCTTCGGTGTTTGCGCAAAAGAAAGGTGAAGATCAACCCAGCCAGGATCCTTCTTCGAAGGTCCGCAAGGTCGGTGTGGAGTTAAAAGAAGCTTACAAGAAATGGCGCAACACAGACGTGGCGTACATTATCACCAAAGAAGAGAAGCGTGCCTTCGATGCCTTGACGACCGATGAAGAGCGCGAGAATTTTATCGAATACTTCTGGCGCCGACGCGATCCGAACCCGGACACGGAAGAAAACGAATATCGCGAGGAGTATTACGAGCGTATTGCATATGCGAACGAGCATTACGCTTCTGGAATTCCAGGCTGGAAAACGGACCGCGGGCGCACATATATTGCCTGGGGCAAGCCCGATTCGGTTGAATCGCATCCGTCCGGCGGATCTTATGACCGTCCGAGCTATGAGGGAGGCGGTTCGACCACGACCTATCCTTTCGAGATATGGTTCTACCGGCATCTTGATGGCGTGGGCGACGGTCTTGAGATCGAATTTGTCGACCCGACGGGCAGCGGCGAATACCGCATCGCGCGAAATTCGAACGAAAAAGATGCGCTTTTAACCGTCCCCGGTGCCGGATTAACAACAGCCGAGCAGCTTGGCTTATCAGACAAAGGTGACCGCATTTCAGGCATTGGCTCAGGCAACAATTTTCAGCGTGAGCAGGATTCGCCTTTTCGCAGAATGGAGATAATCACCAGTTTGCAGCGACCGCCGCAAGTTAAATTCAGCGATCTTCAGGGCATTGCGGGTGGCGACTCAGGCGTATTGTTTGACAAAGATCCGCTACAGTTCGAATTGCGGGTAGACTTTTTCCGCCAGTCAGATGACCGGGTGATTGCTACTTTTACAGTTCAGACTAATAACAAAGAGCTTTCTTTTGAAAAGGTCGGCGGCCTGGAAACGGCAAAGATCAATATTTTCGGACGTGTTACGGCCGTTTCCGGTAAACGGTCGGGCATATTCGAAGATTCCGTAACGACCAACGCCACCTCCGCGGAACTTGCCGAGACAAAAGATAGAAAGTCCATCTACCAAAAGGCGGTTGCGTTGACACCCGGAACGTACAAGGTTGATGTCGTCGTCCGCGATGTCGTCACCGGTAATCGCGGAATCGTCAATCAAGGGTTTACGGTCCCGCGATATGACGACAAAAAGCTTTCGACGTCGACGATGATCCTTGCTTCAAAGCTTCGATCGACCAATGAACGCGATGTCGGCGCGATGTTCGTTATCGGCAGCACAAAGGTTATCCCAAATCTTGCCGGCAATTATCAGAAGGGCCAGGAAGTTGGCGTTTATCTTCAGGTTTACAACGCGGGAATCGACCAAACCACTTTGCGTCCGGCGGTCCCACCGTCGCGCTGAGCGTTCCGTCGCCATTGACCAAGTACACGTTTTGCACACTCGTGTCGCTGACCGCCAGCGGCTTGTCGGTGCTGTCCGGATCGGTGTCGTTGG
>JANNGV010000341.1:0-3095 GCA_031404055.1 Chloracidobacterium sp. | reverse complement strand
GCGATCATCGAACACACGAACAGCCGGCTTGAAGTTGAATCGCTTGAAAGATTTCTTCGGGCCTACCAGGCAGTTACACCCTTAACCATCGGTGAATTATGAGTATCACATTGTCATTCGGGATAACGGATACAAAGTCGGTGAGTGCTGATGTGGAAAATCATATCCGGGCAGCAATGACAACAAACAGCCGCCATGCTACTCGCAAAGTTTAGCCATTGTTCAATACTAACGGTTTAGTGTTTTATAGAGTGTTCGTTAGCGCACAATGTGACCCAATCCATCTGATGGTTTTCCACCTTGTTCAGGATAGCTTTCCCCTATCGCTACGGCGACAAAACTCGCTGAAGGTTAAAGAAAAAGCGCCGGGCAAATAAAATTGCTGCGACGCCTTCATTTATTGACTGGTATAGATTTCAGGGTCCTTCTCGAACTTGTCAATGCACGAGGCTGAACAGAAATAATAGGTTTTTCCTTCGTAATCGGTTTGCCCAGCGGCCTCCGATTCCTCGACCTGCATACCGCAGACCGGATCCTTGTGTGTAGCCATTTTTTCCTCCTATAAATCCCACCCCGGAAATTCTTTTTCCGAGTGTGTCAAGTAGACCTAACAGGCACCGACGAACTCAGCTGCAAGAGAGGCCTAAAAACTGTTCATCATGAAATTGGCTGAAAGATCTATCCCGCGACTACAGCCGTTTAGCGTAGAATGTCAATCTCAACACGTCGTTCCCCGGATCCATACCAATGACTCATTGACGCCTTATCAACAAATTGCAACCGCCCTGTAGCCGATTATTCATCTCGACGCCCCATGGGTCTTCCCTTTCGGGTTTTCCGCCATCGGCCTATAAAATAAAGGGTCACACCAAAAACGAGAACGATCACGCCGTTAACGGACATGACTTGGTGTGAGGCATATCCTATATAGTCCGGATTAGAACTCACTCTAATCAGATGCCACGCAAAGAGGGCTATCCCGATAACGCTTATTACTATTCCCCCTGTCTTCATAAAGAATTTCACGAGAATTGAGGCGTATTGCCGCTGAGGTCGTGTCTAGAAATCGCATTAGCCCTTTGGAGACGGCGAGGGCTGGGCTGCCGGAGCTCTGCGAGGTGCGCTCGAATGCCAGTGAACGATTCGCCATTTACCATCGCGCTTTTCCAAAACTGCCGTGCCCAGACCGCCGCTTTCTACTTTTCGAGTACCCATTTCGGCGGCAAGAGAATATTTAAATGTTGCCCACGCGGTCTTGCCATCGACTTTTATCTTAAGATCGGAAAACGAGTATTTTGTGTTTTTGAATTCCTTTAGTTCGGGTGCGAGATGGGTGTTGCGGTAATCATTCCAACCATAATTGGCGTGCCCACTCTCGAATACAGTTACGTCCTCGGTGTTGGCCCAAATTTTATCGAGGGCCGCTAGATCACCCTTTTCTACCGCTACCGCTTCACTCATCATGACGTCCGTCACAGCTTTTACTTCGTTGGTCTGTGCGTAGACGGGGAAGCTTGAATTTAAGGCAAATACGCAGGCCCCAAGCACCAGCGCACCGATCAAAGCCCCGCGCAAATTTATTGTCTTCATAGTTTTTCTCCTCTATCTAATCAAAGATCTCAAACAACGTTTGGAAATCCTTTAACTTTCCGTAGCAGGAACCGGATTCCTAGGCGGAAAGTCCGTTGCTGTATCAGCCCGATCTCCTTCCCATTCACCGGCACCGGACACCCCTCGCTCGCGTTCCGCGATGACTCGCTCCGCACTCGGCCGTCCGAACTTGTAAAAGACAGCCGGGGTCACAAGCTGATCAAGTAGGGTTGAAGTCAGAATACCGCCCAGCACGACAACTGCGAGTGGATGCAATATTTCTTTTCCTGGAGCGTCAGCGGCCAAGATGAACGGCACGAGTGATAATCCGGCCGTCAGCGCGGTCATTAGCACCGGAACAAGCCTCTCCAGGCTTCCCCGGATGATCATCTGTTCGGTAAATTCCTCGCCTTCTTCTTTCATCAGATGAAGGTAATGCGAGATCATCATGATCCCATTTCGCGAGGTTATGCCGACTAGGGAGATAAAGCCGACCATTGTCGCGATCGAAAAGACGCCGCCTGACAAGTGCAACGCCCAAACCGCTCCAATCAGCGCGAGAGTAATGTTTATCATCACCTGAAGGGCTACCCGCCAGTCGCCCAGTGCTTTTATCAGGAGAAAGAAGATCGCGACCAGAGAGAAGATTGAGAGTAACGACAGGGTTCTCGTTGCCTCCTGCGATGCCTGGAACTGACCTCCATACTCCAGAAAATAACTGGTTGGCAATTGAACCTGTGTCGCGACACGGCTTTGAATGTCGCTGACCACGGAACCAAGATCACGTCCTGCGACGTTCGCTCCAATTACAATTCGGCGTTTTGTGTCTTCGCGTAGGATCTGGTTCGGTCCCGGGAAATTCTCAACAACGGCTACGGCCGAAATTGGAATTTGAGTTCCTTGCGGCGTATCGATGGTGACATTTTGGAGGGCATCCAGGCTGTTGCGGGACGCTTCATCAAAACGGACAACGACGTCATAACGGCGAGCCCCGTCAATGGCTTGCGAGACGGTTCGCCCGTTCAGGGCCGTTTCTAACGTTCGCGTAACTTCGCCCGGCTGAAGACCGAATTGGGCGGCTTTGATTCGGTCAACGTTAAAGCGCACCTGTGGGATCAGAACCTGTCTCTCAACCGAAACGTCCGTTGCCCCTTCGACGGTTTGGATCGTGTTTCGAATCTCCTCAGCCTTTGACCGCAGGGTAGCCAGATCGTCGCCAAATAGCTTGACCGCGATCTGAGCCCGAACGCCGGACTGCAAATGATCTAATCGATGAGAGATCGGTTGTCCTACATT
The DNA here is from genome assembly GCA_031404055.1 of Chloracidobacterium sp. Classification (GTDB taxonomy): domain Bacteria; phylum Acidobacteriota; class Blastocatellia; order Pyrinomonadales; family Pyrinomonadaceae; genus OLB17. Next base: position 209 of record JANNGV010000341.1, on the reverse strand, counting down.
GGTCGAAACCCCCGGCACGACTGCAAGTTTGTCCCTAATCGCCGCAAGAATTTCGTCACGAGACCGGTCGGATTTTTTGAGATCAACGTCGATCTCGGTATAGTGAACGCCCTCGGCGTGTTCGTCGAGCTCAGCCCTTCCCGTCCGGCGACCCGTAGAGATAACCTCAGGTACCTCCAACAGTAATTTCTCGGAAATTTGGCCGATAC
>JANNGV010000340.1:0-3660 GCA_031404055.1 Chloracidobacterium sp. | reverse complement strand
GTATGTGAAGAATTGCTTCGCGGCTTTCGTATAGGCGACAAAATAATTCGCCATTCGATGGTCAGGGTTTCGCAGCCTTCGCAGGTGAGCATGGAGCCAAACGCCGAATCGACGGATGTCTTCGGCGAAATTGAATTTTTAGATGAACCGGATAGTGGGGAACTCATTGATCCGGCTGATAATCGCGAGCCGGAAGACACGGTTCGGCCCGCAGACGACGAATAAATCCCCGCAGATTTTACTCCCATTTAGATCAAAGGCAAAAGGAACCCGGCACATGAGCAAAGTAATAGGAATCGATTTGGGTACAACAAACTGCTGCGTATCCGTACTTGAAGGCGGAACGGTGCAGATCATCTCCAACAAAGAGGGCGGCCGCACAACGCCATCCGTTGTTGGTTTTACGGACAAGGACGAGCGGCTGGTCGGCCAAATCGCCAAGCGCCAGGCCGTCACGAATTCGGCTAACACGCTTTACGCCGTGAAAAGGCTTATCGGCCGTAAATTCAGTGCGCCCGAAGTCGAAAAAATGCGTGAAACGGTGCCGTTTGAGATTGTCGAAGCTCCAAATGGCGACGCCCACATCAAGGTGCTGGACCGCGTTTACAGCCCGCCCGAAATCTCCGGAATTGTACTGCAGCGTTTAAAGCTGGCCGCGGAAGAATTTCTCGGCGACAAGATCAAGGAAGCGATCATTACGGTGCCGGCATACTTTGACGATATGCAGCGGCAGGCCACCCGCGATGCCGGAAAAATTGCCGGACTTGAGGTCGAGCGAATCATCAACGAGCCGACGGCTGCCGCATTGGCATATGGCTTTGGCAAAAATAAAAGTGAAAAAATCGCGGTCTACGATCTTGGCGGCGGTACGTTCGATATCTCGATTCTCGAGATCAATGATGGCGTTTTCGAGGTTTTATCGACATCAGGCAACACGTTTCTAGGCGGCGAGGATTTTGACCAACGGATCATCGAATGGCTGGTCGAGGTTTTCAAAGCCGATTGCGGTGTCGATCTTAAGGGCGACCGCCTTGCGCTCCAGCGTTTGAAGGAAGCCGCCGAGCGTGCAAAATGCGAGCTGTCTAGTGTGGCTGAAACAAATATAAGCCTTCCTTTCATTGCCGCCGACGCCACCGGACCAAAGCATATAAACGCAAATCTTACCCGCGAAAAATTTGAAGAGCTCGTTCAGGATTTAGTCGATGCCTCTGTCGAACCGTGCCAAAAAGCTCTTTGGGACGCCAAGCTGAAACCGAACGAGATCGACAAGGTTATCCTCGTCGGCGGGCAGACGCGTTCGCCGATAATTTCCCGCACGGTGACGGACGTTTTCGGCAAGGAACCGTCGGCTGAGATCAACCCCGACGAAGTTGTGGCGATGGGAGCCGCTATTCAGGGCGGCGTGTTGACGGGCGATGTTAAGGACATTGTTCTTCTCGACGTTCTGCCGCTTAGCCTCGGGCTTGAAACGCGCGGTGGCTTGTTTGTAAAACTCATTCCGCGAAACTCTTCGATTCCGCTAAAGAATACGATGACTTTTACCACTGTGGTTGATAATCAGCAGACGGTGGAGATCCATATTTTGCAGGGCGAACGCGATATAGCACGCGAAAACCGCAGTCTCAACAAATTCGAACTGGTCGGAATCCCGCCGGCACCACGTGGCGTTCCGCAAATTGATGTTTCCTTTGAGATCGATACAAACGGCATCGTCAACGTTTCCGCTCAGGACAAGATGACGGGCCTCGAACAGGCAATGCAGATCACGCCGTCGTCAGGACTTGGACCAGGTGAGATCGAACGCCTGATTATGGAAGCCGAGACGTCGGTTGAAAGGGATCGCGACGAAAGGGAACTGATCACGCAGCGAAATCGGCTTGACAATCTGGTAAGAAATGCACGCAAAGCCATGACTGAGGTTGGAAAGGCCTTTCCGCTGGATTTCCAGCAGGAGGTAAACGGTATTCTTGGCAAGGCGGAAGAGTCAGCCAAATCCGAAGACGTCCATGAGATCGCCAAAACGCTGGCTCTGATTGAAGCCACGTCGAGCAAGATCACGGAGGCGATGCTTACTACGGTTTAGCCGGGTTAGTGTCGTGGTTTGAACGATTAGGATTATTGTGGCCTTTGTGTCTTCACTTCGTGTTCTCCGTGTTAAGAATCCGAAGATTTGAACACAAAGGACACCAAGTGGGAAGGTACAAAGAACACGAAAGGGCAGTCACCGACACAACATAAAGACATAAAACGTGGCCGCGATGGCTTGAAAAAAAACACGAAATAACGCAAAGTTAGATAGAGCGTCAGTTCATACATTTGGGCTGACGCTATTTTTGGTTTCGGAATTAGGGTTTTAGATTTCAGCTTCGTAACCTGAAACTTGAATCAAGGAACCTGAAACCAGGATTTTGAAGCTTATGTCGAAGAGAGATTATTACGAAGTTTTGGGTGTTACACGCACCGCGACTGAAATTGAGATAAAGCGGGCCTATCGCACGTTGGCTGTACAGCATCACCCGGATAAAAATCCGGGCGATCATACCGCTGAAGATAAGTTCAAGGAATGTGCCGAAGCATATGCCGTGCTTTCCGATTCGGAGAAACGCTCGGCGTACGATCGTTTTGGACATTCGGCCGCTGGTGCCGGAGCGGGCTTCGATCCTGGATTTTCGAATATCGAAGACATATTCGATATGTTCGGTTTCGGCGACATGTTCGGCTCTCGGGGCGGAGGCCGCCGTACCGTTCAACGCGGCTCCGATCTACGTTACGATCTTGAGATCACGCTTGAAGACGCCGCGAACGGCAAGGAAGAAAAGCTGCAAATACCTCGGCTGGAAGGCTGCGGTGAATGCGACGGCAGCGGTGCCGAGAAGGGTACCAAAGCCGAAAGCTGCATCACATGTCAGGGAAGCGGACAGACGCGATACCAGCAGGGTTTTTTCAGCGTAATGCGGACATGCCCTAACTGTTCCGGCCGAGGCCAGATCATCCGCACGCCGTGTAAGAAATGCAGAGGTGCCGGACGTATTGAAAAAGAAAAAACGCTTGAGTTAAAGATTCCCGCCGGTGTCGAAACCGGTTCGCGTCTGCGTGTTTCAGGCGAGGGCGAAGCAGGCCCGAACGGCGGGCCGTCTGGCGACCTGTTCGTAGTGCTGCACGTTAAGGATCACGAAATTTTTGAACGCCAGGGAGCGAATCTGTATTCGGCCGTGCCGGTTACATTCGCCCAGGCCGCACTCGGCACCGAGATGAAGGTCAAAACGCTTGATGGCGAAGAAGATCTTAAGATTCCCGCCGGAACACAAACCGGAACCGTCTTTCGCATCAAATCACAGGGAATGCCCACGCTCGGCGGACGCGGCAAGGGCGATCTTTTCGTTGCCGTCACATTGATTACTCCAAAAACGTTGACCAAGGAGCAAAGAAAACTGCTCGAACAGCTAGCCGAGGTCGAAGATACCGATTTCAATGACGAATCGTTTATCGAAAAGGTCCGGAATATTTTCGGCTGATTTTTAATTCTGTAACATCCCATTAGCCTTTTTGGATTATGCTTATTAACATAATTTGAGAAGGCGTTTTTATTGGGCTGACCGGAGGCAATCGAGAAATTGCTTACGGCAAAAGGCTAATTATTCGAACACTCGACAATATAAG
>JANNGV010000339.1:0-3039 GCA_031404055.1 Chloracidobacterium sp. | reverse complement strand
AGCCGCAAAACCAGATTTCAGTGCCCGACCCAGAGCTTTCCACCGAGGATAAGTTGAGGATGTTGCTCGACATCACTAAAACGATCAGCCGCTCGCTCGACTTGGAAGAAGTTCTCAATCTGGTGATGGACACCCTGGGGTCGCTTTTACCGTATGACGCGGCCGGCATTTATCTGATAGAACATAGCCTCGAAGACGGAAATCCTTACATCTTCAAATCGAAAGTGATCCGTGGCTATGAGATCAGTTTTGCTCTGGTCGAACCACGGCTACGTTTGGGCGAGGGATTTCTTGGCCGTGTTGCGCAGACCGGACAGGCAATAATTTCACCCGATGTAAGCAAGGATGAACGCTATTTTGCAGCGCGAAAGCGGACGCGTTCGGAGATGGTTGCTCCGATCATATCGAACGATCGCGTGATAGGGGCATTCGATCTCGAGAGCGACAGCCTTGACGCGTATTCCGAAGACGACCTTGCCGTATTGCAGCTGCTGACATCGCAGGTTGCGATTATTATTGAAAAAGAGCGGCTTTACGAACAGGTAATCGAGAAAAAGCGGATCGAGGCCCAGATCGAGATTGCCCGCAAGGTGCAGCTTGAGCTTCTTCCGGATAACGATCCGAAATTCGAAAATTTTGACATCAGCGCTTATATTTTCCCGGCGGAAGAGGTTTCGGGTGATTATTACGACTGGGTGCAGATCTTTGACGATCAAATAGGCATTGTCGTGGCCGATGCCGTTGGCAAAGGGATACCGGCTGCTTTGCTGATGTCGTTTCTGCGGGCCAGTTTGCGGGCGGGTGTTCAGGTCGGCTACGCTCCGCATATCGCTCTTTCAAAAGTAAACAATCTGTTGTGGGATTCGGTTGAAGATCACCAATTCATCACCGCGATCTACGGTATTCTGGACACGACGAACCGGACCTTTGTTTATTCGAATGCAGGACATAACCCTCCGTTGTTGATCAAGCCGGATGGTGAATACCGGTTTGTTGAATATGGCGACACGCCTTTGGGGATGTTTATAGATGCCCGCTATCATCAGCACTTTATCAGGTTTGAAAAAGATCAGGTTATGGTCGCGTATACAGACGGCATTACGGAGGCGGCAAACGAAGCAGGTGAAGAGTATGGGCAGGATCGTTTTGCCAAAAGGGTTTTGGAGGGCATCGACCTGCCGGCGAAGGAAATGATCGATTTTATCCGTAAAGGGGTGGCTGATTTTACCGAACGTAAGTTCCTGGATGACGACGGGACTCTTTTCATTGTCAAAGCTGTGTGAGATATGAGGGATAAGGGATAAGGGATGAAGGATGAGGTCGGAACGGGAAAATATTCGACGGGGCCGAACAAACAGGACTTAAGACGCAGACTTACCGATTTTATTCCCTCAGAATAATCCGTCTTTATGAATCTCTTCCCAAACGCGGGGCAGTACACGTAATCACACATCAACTATTAAGATCAGGGACATCTCCTGGTGCTCAATATCGATAGGCGTACCGAGCCAAATCGAACGCTGACTTCGTTAGCAAGATAGAGGGGTGCTTCAGGAACTTGATGAAAGTGATTACTGGTTAGAGATCCTGGTTTTGGGCGGTTTCACACCGGAAACTATGCTTGCGTCGTTGCGAGGTGAAACTCAAGAACTAATTGCAATTTTTGTTACGGTCGTCGTGAATACGAAAAAAGCGGAAAGAGATAGCCAGGAAGCTTTCATCCCTCATATTTCATCCCTCATAACTAGAAGGAACGCGGATGGCGTTCGACTGCTCGAATCACCTTCCGCGCTCCTTCAGTTGAAATTGAATTTAGTTAATGAGCAATGATTGATGTATGCATTGCGTCACCGCCGGGAACGACTTTCGACGTATAATCGCCGTAGTTTATCTTTTCATTTTTCGTGGAAATGGCGTAAATATCGAATCCGTAGGCGTCCAGAAAATCCGTAAGCTCGGCTGTTCGGATCAAATAAAGCGTTTCCGAAAAGCCCAAGTCAGCACGAATTTCCAGAAGCCGCTCAACGACTTCGAGGGGTGCAAAACATTGTGTGGGATCTTTGAAAGTAGCCATAAATTGGTATCTTAAGCATGCGGCCCGGAAAACATTGTCCGAGCAATTAGTTTGATTACGTTTGTCATTTAAAGGTTGTTCAGAATTTTCTCCTTTATTATCTGCAAAAAAATCTCCTACTATTAGACGAAAATTGATTGATTTTTGCGCTAATTAGGCCTATCATCGAAAAAACTCTTCCGAGGACAAAATATGAAAAACTCTATTTCGCGGATCGTTAGTGTCGCACTGATGGGATTGCTTGCTGTCGCTGCGGTATCGGCTCAAGATGAGACTATCTCGGCGGCTGCCGGAGATAAGTATGTTATCTCCGCAAAAGCAGGCGGAGTCAATTTTGTCGAAGGTACTGTTGGCATTGTCAGAAAAACCGGAAAGAGCGGGCTTTTATTGAGCGGCGATAAGCTTCAGATCGGCGATCGTGTCTCGACCGGAGCGGATGGCAAAGCAGAAATACTGCTGAATCCGGGATCGTATCTCCGGCTCGGCGGCGGTTCGGCGTTCGAGTTCAGGACGACGTCGCTTGACGATCTTCAGATCAAGCTTGATTCGGGAAGCGCCATATTCGAAGTTTTTGCCACGGAAGACTTCAAGGTTACGATAAATTCTCCAAAGACGAAATTTACGCTAATCGAATCAGGGGTTTACCGGATCGATGTCGCGGCCGACGGCAGCGGTAAAGTCGCTGTTTGGAAAGGCCGTGCCCAGGTCGGCAGCGAGACAGCGGGAATTGTTAAGTCGGGCCGCGAAGGAGTGATGACGGGAACGCTGGTGGCGATTTCGAAATTCGATCGGGACGACAAGGATGCTTTGGAATTGTGGAGCAAGAGCCGGGCGAAAGAACTAGCCAAAATCAGCGGCTCGCTGGCCCGCAACAACATGCGGACCGCTTTGATGAGATCTTTCCTTGGACGCGGTTGGAATATGTATGACTCATTCGGCGTCTGGGTTTACGATCCTTTCCGCCG
>JANNGV010000338.1:0-6018 GCA_031404055.1 Chloracidobacterium sp. | reverse complement strand
CCACAATTTCGGTGTTGTCGTTGGCGGCATGTCTATTGTCACTCCCAAACTTTGTTCTTGCATGTGCATGCTGTGCGGAGCCGGGCACTTACCACCTTAGAACCGGAAAGCCTTCGACGTATGAATTGGGGTTGATGAAGGAAATAGAATTCAGCCGCGTGGCCAAGCTTTACCTCACTGAAGCCGATTTTGAATTGGTAAATGGGCTGGACGACATAAAGAAGGAATCCGAAACCGATGAATTCATACGATCCAGCGCTGCGTTCGATTTGGTCAACAGCTTTACCGGTAAGCTCTGGGAGATTGAAATGCGTTCCATAGGCGGGAAAAAAGGTGTGTTGACGCTGCCGGTGCCGAGCCAAATGGTTACCTACAAAGTGGATATCCACGATCAACCGGACGACAAACCCAACGGCCCGATTCTTTACAAAGAATTCCGGTTCAAGGGAAATGTAACTGGCGGTACCGGCATTTTTCGCTCAAGTGTTGCGAGGCCCTCAACCTATTTCCTTGTCTTTCAGGGCCGAGGGAACGGCTGCGACAACGCGTATGACTTTACGCATTGGCGATTGGAAATTGAAGGCTCGCGGGCCCGATACGCGTTTTATGGCGAGCTGGATTCGGGTAAAACGGATCAGTCCGTCAAAGGCGAAATGCTCAGGATTCTCCAGTGACCTTGCAGCTTGACACATGCTCGATAACATCGCATTATTGCGGTAATTGTTCGTGGTGAGTTAATGCGACTTGCGACCACGTTAAATAATCCGCTAAACAGCTCAACCAAAAGACACTTTTTGATGAGTCTCGCTGTTTTAGCGGGACTTTTTCTATGTGGTTAGCTAGCTGATGCTATATGAAAGACTTCCGTGAAATTCTAGAATCCGACAATGTCTATGTGTTCGACGGAGCGGTCGGCACACGCCTGTACGATAAAGGCATTTACATCAATCGCAGCTATGACGAGCTGAATCTGATCGCCCCGGACCTCGTTCGCGAAGTGCACGAGGAATATGTAAAGGCCGGCGCCGACATAATCGAAACCAATTCGTTCGGTGCATCGCGCCATAAGCTGCAATCGTATGGATTGGAAGGCAAGCTGCGCGAGATCAATATCGCGGCGGCAAGGCTTGCCAGAGAAGCGGCTGGCGAAAAGGTCTTTGTCGCCGGGGCGATCGGACCATTGGGTTTGCGTATTGAGCCGTACGGACCGACTTCATTCGACGAAGCGAAGGAAATTTTCAAGGAGCAGGCCGAGGCACTGCTCGAAGGCGGAGTCGACCTCTTTATTCTTGAAACATTCTCCGAACTTGCGGTGATCGAACAGGCCATCAGGGCGATCAAAGAAATCTCGGATCTGCCTATTATCGCTCAAATGACTATCCAAATGGATGGGAACACGAATTTCGGTACCACGCCGGAAATCTTTACGGCGAGCCTGGACGAGCTTGGTGCGGATGTCATCGGCCTGAACTGCGGCATGGGCCCGAATCACGTGCTGACCGCGTTGGAAAAGATGCGTTCCGTTACCGGAAAACGACTTTCGGCTCAGCCAAATGCGGGACTTCCGCGCGACGTGCAGGGCCGCCAGTTCTACATGGGCTCGCCCGAGTACATGGCAACATTTGCAAAGCGTTTCGTGCAGGCGGGGGCAAAATTCGTCGGCGGGTGCTGCGGTACGACGCCAACGCATATTCGGCTGATTGCCGATTCGGTGCGTTCGATCAGTCCAAGACAGTCGCAGACCTTTGTTAGATCCAGCACGGCCACCGTCACCGAGTTAAAACCGAGCGACGTCCAGGTTGTCGCTCCCGAGGAGCGTTCCAATTGGTCGCGTAAAATCGCGAGAGGCGAGTTTGTCACATCGGTCGAAGTTCTCCCGCCAAAAGGCTGCGATGCTCAAAAAACGCTCGATTCTATAGGTCTTTTGAGGGAAGCCGGCGTAGACGCCGTCAATATTCCCGATGGCCCGCGTGCTCAAACGCGAATGTCGGCACAGGCAACCGCCGTACTCGTCGAACGCAACGTCGGCATCGAAGCTGTTTTGCATTATTGCTGCCGCGACCGAAATTTGCTCGGGATGATGTCCGACCTGCTCGGTGCGGCCGCCCTCGGCTTGCACAATTTACTAATTATCACCGGCGACCCGCCAAAAATGGGCCCGTATCCGGATGCAACCGCCGTTTTTGACATTGACTCGATCGGCTTGACGAACATGGTCAACAAGCTGAACCACGGCCTCGACCTCGGCAATAATCCGATAGGCTTACCGACCGCTTTTTCCATCGGTGTTGGTGTAAATCCCGGCGCGGTAAATATGGATGAGGAAATCCGTCGTTTCGAATGGAAGGTCGAGGCCGGAGCGGAATATGCAATAACGCAGCCCGTATTCGATACCGATCAGCTACGCTCCTTTCTGGATCGAATAGCTCATGTAAAAATTCCGATCGTCGCCGGTATCTGGCCGCTGGTAAGTTTTCGAAATGCGGAGTTTCTGCATAATGAAGTGCCCGGCGTAAATGTCACTCCTGAGATACTTGAGCGCATGCGAATAGCTTCGGACAATAGTAAAGAAGCGGCCCGGGAGGCCGGAATCGCGATTGCACGGGAAAGCCTTCTCGAAGTTCGAGATGTAATCGCCGGCGTGCAGGTATCGGCCCCGTTCAATAACGTCAAATACGCTTTACAGGTCTTCGACGCGCTGGAAGAATTTCAGGACGGTAAAAATGCCGGGGCGTCGGTTTAATAGTCTATCGTCCTAATGATTCCGGCGGACAGTTTTTCTGGATTTGGCGAGGGCGGGCTTACGAGCGTAAAGCGATGGTTAAACTGTTGCAAAGACTGATCTTGCCACTCGTATTTTACCACCGCACCATCGGTGAACTCATATACTCGTTCAATGCGGGCGTTTTCATAGATCGTTGGTGTTTCGGACGCGATCTGATCGATCTCGTCCCGCATAATGATCCCGACATATTTTTCGGCTTTCATTTAACTTAGGGGTCCTTATAAAATTTAAAAACAATTGTAAGCGGCAAGCCGTCGAGTCTTCTCTTTCTTATTCCTCTTGTTCCGCTTTTTTTCATCTTGATCCGTGGTTACGTTCTAAATCCAACCACGGATCAAGAAGAACAAGAACGAACAAGACGAAAGAAACGACCGTAGAAGATTGCCTCAACACAATTTTTAGAATCGTCCCTAAGGTATTAGGACGATCTTTCCGCGAGCTTTGCTTTCAATGATCGCGTAATGGGACGCCGGAGCATCGCTAAGCGTGAAAGTTCTGCTGACGACAGGGTTTAGATATCCTGCTCTAAGGCCCTCAAATATCGCCACCTGGATTTCGGCCCGGTCAGCTTCCGGCGAGTTGAACAAGGACATTCCGTAAATCGTCGCGTCTTTAGTCATCGCCGAACGCGGATTAAATTCGAGTGCTCCGCGATTGCCGATCACCGTAATGCGGCCGAACATTGTAAGCACGTCAAAATCCTTTTGCAGATTTACGTTGGCTAGCATTTCGATAATGATATCGACGCCGCGACCACCCGTAACGTCCTTGATCGAATCGAAATAATCTTTCTTAGAGTGATCGAACACATGGTCGGCACCCTGAGCTTTGACCAATTCGCCGCCCTCATCGCTGCTCGCCGTACCGATTACGGTTAAACCCGCATGCTTTGCCCACTGAACGGCGGCAATCCCAACACCGCCCGACGCTCCGTGTATCAAAACCGTTTCGCCGCGCTTCGCCTGTGCCTTTTGGAACAGCCCGCGATAGCTGGTCGCATAAGGCGTCCAAACGCCTGCTCCCTGCTCAAAACTTATATTGTCCGGCAAACCCCCAAGTTGATCTTCGCCGCAAAGCGCGTATTCGGCATAAGTACCAGTAAGCGAATCAGCCGTGAAAACCCGATCGCCCGGCTTGAATTTAGTTACATCCCCTCCAAGTGCTTCAACAATACCCGCCGCGTCTTTTCCGGGCGTATACGGCAACTTAGGCGCATGCGCATGAATACCGGTGCGCAGGTATGTGTCGACGGGATTAACACCGGTCGCCTTGATCTTTACCAGAATATCGGCATCCTTAGGCTCCGGCTTCGGAACATCCCCAAGCTTCATTACTTCAGGATCGCCGAATTCGTGAACGACTATTGCTTTCATGCCTTTTAAGGTCTCCATTCTGTTTCAGGGATTTCGGCGTTTTTTAGAATGTTGCGAAGTGTTCCAATCGGTAGGGTTTTGCCTCGATGTGAAGGAACGATAACTTGGCGGCCGGTAGAAAAGTTGCGCCACTTACGATGGCTTCCTTTTTGAGACACCAACTCAAATCCGTGTTTGATGAGCAATCGCTCAATGTCTCGCGCATTCAGGTTGCACGCTTTGTCCACCATTAGACAAAGACCTCGCGGGTAACGGCCGTTGGAGCTAAAGGATACGAGTCTGGCTGAAGGTATAGTTCAATGGCCTCTCGAATATTTTCGAGAGCAGCTTCCTGTGTTTCGCCCGCACTTGTGCATCCGGGCAATTCCGGACACCAAACGGCCCATTCACCTACTTCTTCGTCAAACTCTAAGATAACTCGCCATTTCATAGGGCAATTCTACTCCACCGTCACTGATTTCGCCAGATTTCTCGGCTGATCGACATCGCAACCGCGGCGGACAGCAATGTGATACGACAACAGCTGCAGCGGGACGATGGAAAGTATTGGCCCCAGTAAATCGGACGTTCGCGGCACTTCAATAACGTGATCGGACACCTTTGAGCTCATTCCGTCGCCTTCGGTCAGGACGGAAACGACAATGCCGTCGCGGGCCTTTACCTCAACGATGTTCGAGTGGGTTTTTTCATATCTCAACTCGCTGGTCGGGTTTCCTTCGTCGCGAGTGTTGACCACGACAACGGGGAGCTTTTCATCGATCAGGGCATTCGGGCCGTGTTTCATTTCGCCGGCCGGATAGCCTTCGGCGTGGATGTAGCTGATCTCTTTCAGCTTCAACGCTCCCTCGAGAGCGACCGGAAAATTGATCCCCCGGCCCAGATACAGGAAGTCCTGCACGCGAAAGAAATCCTTCGAAAGCTCCTCGATCGAATCAGCGTCATTTAGGAGCTGCTCGATCTTCAGCGGCAATTCGGCAAGGTCCTGGGCCAACTCCTTTGCCCGTACTTGGTCGATCTTTCCGCGAAGTTCTCCTAAATACAGGGCGAATAGATATAGGGCAACCATCTGGGACGTAAACGCCTTGGTCGAGGCAACTCCGATCTCCGGCCCGGCATGCGTCAGGATCGTCCCATCAGCCTCGCGGTGGATCATCGAGCCCCTGAACATTGCAGATCGCCAAAACCTTGCATCCAGCCTGTTTTGCCTCGCGCATTGCGGCAATCGTATCGGCCGTTTCGCCGGATTGGGAGATGACTATCAGCAAGTCAGTATCAACCAACACGGGGCCGCGATAGCGGAATTCCGATGCATAATCAACCTCGACGGGGACACGCACCAGCTTTTCGAGCATGTATTTGCCCGCCAGTCCGGCGTGCCACGACGTTCCGCACGCGGCAATCTTGATCGATGTAACAGCCTTAAAGTCTTCCTCGGAAATATCCATCGGATCTAGATAGATCTTTCCGGTATCGAGCGAAACCCGTCCCTGCGATGTGTCGCGCACGGCCCGCGGCTGCTCATATATCTCCTTGAGCATGAAATGTTTGAAGCCGCCCTTCTCGGCCATGATCGGGGTCCCACGTGATCCGCTGCTGCTTTGGTTCGACAATATTGCCGTCAAAATCCGTCACTCGCACAGAGTCTTTTGTAAGGATCGCAATTTCCCTGTCTCCCAGGAAGAAAACGTCGCGCGTATGCTGCAAAATCGGGGGTATATCGGACGCGACAAAAAATTCCCCATCACCCAAACCGATAACGACCGGCGGCCCTTCGCGTACCGCGATTATCGTGTCCGGTACATCAACCGAAATTATCGACAGGGCAAAAATGCCTTTCAGCTCTTTAACAGCTTTTTGCAC
>JANNGV010000337.1:0-2435 GCA_031404055.1 Chloracidobacterium sp. | reverse complement strand
CTCTTGATCCGTGGTTAAAAAATCGAAACCACGGAACAAGATGAACAGGAGGAAACGAGAGGACTAGATCAGAGAATTGCTAAGAAATCAGGACATTCAAAGCACCCTATTCGTCATAGATATTCGTGCCGGTCAGCGGCTCGACGATAACGGCGGTTCCGTAGGCGAGAACCTCGGTCGCACCCGACATGATCTCGGTAGCGTCGTAGCGGGCGCCGATAATTGCGTTTGCACCGAGTTCCGAGGCGTGTTGGATCATTATCTCGAATGCATCGGAACGGGTCTCTTCGCAAAGCTTTGTCCAGGCTGTGATGTTGCCGCCGATCAGAGTTTGCAGCCCGGCACCGATATTGGCCACGATCGAACGCGACCGGACGATAATTCCCCTTACGACACCGAGATTCTGCGTTATCCGGTAGCCAGGAAGCTCAAACGCGGTGGTGACCATCTGTTCCGAAACGGAAAAACGCGGCTCGCTTACCCGGTAAGGGACCTTTGACGGTATTTGGTTGTTCATATGCGGAATAATAATAGTCTTGAAAGTCTAAAAAAGCTACTTACTTCCGATCTCATCGTTGCTCGTTTGAATTTTTATTCCCCAGAACGGCAGGGTTTAAACTGGCTGTTACAAGCCGTGAAATCCTTGACACAAAATTGCATCTATGCGACAGTAGTTTAGCCATGCATTTCCGGCGTCGGCCACGGACCAGATCTTTGCTAATTTGCGATTCGGATGGTGGACGGATTTCCTCTGACTCTAGTCAGCCTGGCATCGGAAATCGTTCCACTTAATCAAGCTGTTAAAAACGCAGTGGAACGATTTATCGCTGTAACTATTGTAACTGCACTCTTTAAGCCGTCCCACTTTCGCACATAATCGCGCGTAAGTGGAACGATTAGGCACGGGAGCACGCATCTGGTCTCATCGAGGCGGTCACAAATGTTCCGACTTTTGGAAACCTTATCGGGAGTTTTGGAGTATTATCACAAAAACCTAAGGCCGAATTTTTCGGCGAACTCAAATATTAATCAAATCGACCCGCTAAACGCTGGAGTGTGTAAGGATATTTTACTGAATAACGTTATGAAGAGAACCGGAATAATCAAAACTGCGATCGCTTTTGCATTGATGCAAGCGGTCCTTTTGCCGAATGTTTTGTTGGCGCAATCCGCCGATATTAACGCCGCGATCCGAAAGGAAGGCATGGAGAATTCGAAGATAATGAACACCATGCATTATTTTACGGATCTCTACGGTCCGCGACTTACGGGCTCGCCTAATCTTGTTAACGCGGCGAAATGGGGCGTCAGCGAGATGAAATCGTGGGGATTTGATAATGCCGCTCTTGAGCCGTGGGAGTTCGGCCATCCGGGCTGGGTCAACGAGCGAGCGACCGGGCTGATGCTTTCGCCGGTCCAGGACACGTTGACATTTGAGGTTATCGCCTGGACGCCTTCGACAAAGGGCGTGATCACGTCCGATGCGGTGCATATGGTCATCCCGCAATTTCCCGCCGCATCTAATCCGACCATAATGCAGAACGCGACACAGGCGGAACTTACGGCCTATCTCGACAGCATTAAAGCGGCGGTCAACGGCAAGATCGTGCTCGTTGGTAAGCATGTATTTTTGGATCAGACACTTACACCTCCGGCAAAACGCGTTCCGGACGAAGACATGAAAAAGCGGTTCGATCCGGCAAACACGCCTCCGGAGGGCAGGCCCGGCGGACCGGCACGCGGTACGCCGCCGCCGGCGAGACAGGGAGCCTTGACGGGAGCTCAAATCGGTGAACAGGTCGATAAGTTTCTGGTTGATAACAATGTCGCTCTTAGGGTGAACGATTCGGGCATGAACCTCGGATTGATGCGTGCGTTTAATAACCGCACCTTCGACGTCGCAAAAGTTGTCCCGACAGTTGTTATGCGTAACGAAGATTTTGGCCGCATCACACGGCTGTTGGGCCGCAAGACGCCGGTGAAATTGGAATTCGATGTTCGCAACCGTCTGGTGCCGGAAGGTACGACCAGCTACAACATGATTGGCGAGATCTATGGCTCCGACAAAAAGGACCAGGTCATCATGCTCGGCGGCCACTTGGATTCGTGGCATTCGGCGACCGGTGCGACCGACAACGCCATCGGCTGCGCGACGATGATGGAAGCTGCCCGCATTCTCAAAGCCATCGGCGTAAAACCGCGCCGCACGATTCGCGTTGCGTGCTGGGGTGGCGAAGAGCAGGGCTTGCTCGGCTCGCAGGCTTACGTGAAGAAACATTTCGGTTCGGCCGAGGCTCCGACCGCTGAGTGGGCCAAATTCGGCGGATATTTCAATATCGACAGCGGAACAGGAAGAGGCCGGGGAATGACTGCGGCCAGTCCCGCCTCGGCGAGGGATCGCTGCACCAGCGCCGGCAGCAGTTCGAGGTGCGCGC
>JANNGV010000336.1:0-1728 GCA_031404055.1 Chloracidobacterium sp. | reverse complement strand
ACATTTCCGGCCAATATTAAGATCAACGACGATTCCGTTATCGTGCTCGCCGGGTTTTCTATCAATCGAAAGGATTTCGGCATCGTTTACGCCGGAAAAGCAGACGATTTAATACGCGACAATGTCGTGCTCCAGCTAAATATCAATACACCCAGGAAGAAGTAACAGGTCGCCCGCGAAATTTGCGAAACGATACGAAATGTACTCAGTTCGGCTTATTTCGCGGGATTATTTATGAAGGCTTACGAAATTCAACATTTTGGAATCAACAATCTTGCGATGGTCGAGCGCGAAGATCCTTTGCCGAAAGCGGGGCAGGTCTTGATTAAGTTTCATGCGGCTTCGCTGAACTACCGCGATTTTATGGTGGTTACGGGCACATACAATCCCAAAATGAAACTGCCGGCGATACCATTCTCGGATGGTGCGGGCGAGGTTGCGGCGATAGGCGACGGAGTCACAAAATGGAAGATCGGCGACCGCGTCATGCCCATCTTTGCTCAAGGCTGGCTTGACGGCGAAACGAGCGAAGAAAAACGCCGAACATCGCTCGGTGCGGGTGCCCAGTGGGACGGTGTCTTGCGGGAATACGCGGCGTTTGACCAGGAATCGGTCGTTCGAATTCCGGAGCATTTATCGTATGAAGAGGCCGCGACGCTGCCTTGCGGGGCGTTGACGGCGTGGAATGCTCTTACCGTTGCCGGACGGATCAAGTCCGGCGAAACGGTTGTCACGCTTGGCACGGGCGGTGTGTCGATTTTCGCACTGCAGTTTGCAAAACTGGCGGGTGCGCGTGTGATCGTTACGTCGAGCAGCGATGAAAAGCTTGAACGCGCCCGAAAGCTTGGTGCCGATGAGACGATCAATTACAGAACTCGGGAGGATTGGGACGCGGCCGTTCTTGAGCTTACGGGCAAGGTCGGGGCTGACCGTATCGTCGAAGTCGGCGGCTCGGGAACACTTGCGAGATCGCTCAACGCGGTCAGGATCGGCGGGCACATTGCGATGATCGGCGCACTTTCGGGGCCGGGCCAGTTCAATCCGATACACGTATTCATGAAGGCGATCTGTCTGCAGGGAGTTTTTGTCGGCTCGCGTTATATGTTTGAGCAAATGAATCAAGCCATTACACTCTCAAAATTAACGCCGGTAGTCGATAAGACCTTCGGATTTGACGATGTCCGCGACGCGCTTCGGCATATGGAATCGGGCTCACATTTTGGAAAGATTGTTGTGAAGATCGGAGACTAGACAATGAATTTAAAGCTGATCGGAAAGACGGCGCTTGTAACCGGCTCGACGGCCGGAATCGGTCTGGCGATTGCGGAATCGCTGGTTTCCGAGGGCGCGAATGTCGTTTTGAACGGAAGGACGCGAGAACGCGTCGAGGCCGCCGTTATCACGGTAAAGGCTGGTCACGACAACGCCCGTGTTTCCGGCGTTGTCGCGGATCTTTCAACTACCGAGGGCGCGGAAAAGGTTATTCAAGGCATTCCCGATGTAGATATTCTGGTCAACAACATGGGAATCTTCGAGCCGAAACCGTTCGAGCAGATACCGGACGAAGATTGGCTCAGGTTTTTCGAAGCGAACGTCATGAGCGGTGTCCGGCTCGGCCGCTTTTATTTGCCAAAGATGAAAGAGAAAAACTGGGGCCGTATCGTCTTTATCTCCAGCGAATCCGGCGTCCAGATTCCTGCCGAAATGGTGCATTACGGCATGACAAAA
>JANNGV010000335.1:0-2698 GCA_031404055.1 Chloracidobacterium sp. | reverse complement strand
CGGCGAGCGACCGTTTGTTAAGCTCCGGCCGCATACTAAAAGCCTTTGCATAATGCGTCCCGGCAGTGACCACATCTCCCATAAAATCCTGGGCAACGGCAAGGTAAAATAAAGCCTCGGCGTCGCTCTGGTTAACCGACGTGGCGGAACTTAGATCAGTTGCGGCCCGGTCGTAATTCGCCTTCATCAAAAAACACATTCCGCGGCCGATTAAAGCTTTGGAAAACTTTGGCTCGACATCGATAACCCGTGTGTATTCAGTGATTGCACTATCGCAGTCACCGCGACTACGAAGGCCGTCGGCGGACGCCACGGTCGCCGCCGCATTTACCAGATTGATCTTAAAATTGTAGGTCAAAACGCCCGATCCGCGCGCCGGTTTGCCATCGATGCGTGCCGGTGTGAACCGCGATTGCCGAGCCGCTTCGATCGCCCGCTCCGTAAGGCCGTTCGGCAAAACAGTCAGCCGCGACACGGACGTTACGCGGCCTTCAGTGTCTAGTTCTAAAGCAAGCTTGACCTCGCCGATCGTGCCCGCTTTACGGGCCTCGAACGTGTATTCGGGTTTTACCAGATCAACTGCCCTGCCCGCCAGTTCACCGAGATCAACCACTATGTCGCGGGGCGTCGGCGTTGGAGTCGGCAATGCGGGCGAGTTAGCCTTGATCGCCGCGATCAGTTCATCCGTCGCCCCGGCCTGACGCAGGTCGTCTTCGCGGTCTTTTGTTAGCGGTTTGTCTATTTTTCGTGTGCGAATTTGAAGGATAATCCACTTTATCAGCTCGGTTTTGTTCTTGAAAGAGCGGTTCGGCAGCCTGCTCAGCAGTGCCGTGTTGATCTCAGGATAGGTTAAGTATGCCTGAGCATTTGCCGCGGGAGAGAAACTGTAGAAAGACAGCCAGATGGCGATGACTATAGCAATCGTGATGGAGATTTTGCGAGAATACGGCATATTCGAAATACTGGGCGCTTACTGAAACGTCATTTAGTTGACATGCCTAGCAGCACTTTTTTGCCTTCAAACGCGGTGAAAATTCCTCAATTACAGCTGTTTGTAAACACGCAATTCGGATCCTGCTTCGGTTTCGGTTTGACCCGCGGAATCTTTCTGACCTCAGGCGGTTTAACCGTCCGGACAGGCCGCGTTGCAACCGGCTGCTTCTGTCTCGGCGTATCTTGCACCGGCTCCTCCTTAACCGGGGCAAGCGTCGGCGAAGGAGTCGGATCGACATATGCCGGTGCAGGGGTTGGGGATGGCGTTTCCACCGCTGCGTTGACGACGGCCGTTGCTGTCGGAACCGGGACCGAGCTATTTGCCGCCGGCAGTTTCGAGTTTACCGGCGTTGAATCCACAAGAAAGATAATAACGCCGTAAATCCCCAGCGTCAGAATCAGAAGCACCGCAAAAACAGCCGGAACGAGCCAAAGCAGTTTACGATAGGGGTTGGGGCGGACTGATGTTTTCAGCGTAGTCTGTGGGGCCGAAAATTTTGCAGCCGTCGTGCCGGGAATGCTCTGGTCGCTGATATAGCCGAGTTTTTGCTTCAGCTCGTCGAGAGCGGCTGACATTGCTTCAGCCGTTTGATATCGAAGCGCTTTGTCTTTTTGCAAGGCGGTCGAAATTACCCGCTGGAGGTCTGGCGGGACATGTTCGATCGTGTCCGGCGCCTGTTCGAGAATTGCGACGATGGTGTGGCTGGCCGTCGGCCCTTCAAAAGGAAGCCTGCCGGCGGCCATTTCGTAAAGCAAAACACCTAGTCCCCAGACATCGGTGCGGGCGTCGACTTCCCCGCCTTCCGCCTGTTCGGGCGACATATACGCAGCGGTTCCCATGATCGTTCCGGGCATGGTGTGCTTAAAGCTTTGCTGCGAGACCTGAACATCGCCCGAGATCGATCTCCGGGTTGCGTCTGATAGCTTTGCCAGGCCAAAATCAAGCACTTTTACATAGCCGTCGGGTCGGAGCATGACGTTTTCGGGCTTTATATCGCGATGGATGATACCGGCCTTGTGAGCGGCGGCGAGGGCTCCCGACACCTGTGAGGCGATCTTTAGCATTTCGACAAAAGGCGTCGCTGCCCGTGTCATTTTCTCGCGCAAGGTCTCGCCTTGGACAAACTCGGTTACGATAAACTCACAGCCATCCATTTGCCCGATCTCGAATACGGTAACGATGTTCGGATGATTAAGCAGCGACGTTGCCCGTGCCTCGCGCTGAAATCGCTGCAGGCGCTCATGATCGTGCGAGAAAAATTCTGGCAGGACCTTAAGGGCCACCTCGCGTCCGAGCTGCGTATCGACAGCCACGTAAACGATGCCCATTCCGCCCTCAGCCAAACGTTTTTGGATGATGTATTTGCCAAAAACCTTCCCCACACGCGGGTCGGTCGGCAGTCCGCCGGAAAATGCCTCGGTCGGCGCGTCGGCGGAGACATCTGTGAGGCGAGCGGTTACTGGGGCGTGATAAAAGAACTGCTCGGTCTTCTCGCCGTTATTGAGATAATATTCGACCTCGCGGCGCAATGCGGGATCGCCGCTGCATGCATCGGTAAGATACGCATCGCGCTCGTGCGCGGGCCGGCTTAGCGCGGATGACACTAGAAACTTCACTTTTTCAATGCGTTCAGGCTGCATTGGCAATTTAGGCTCACTTTTTGCGTGAATTATATCACGTTTCACGGGTCGAATACCTACCAAG
>JANNGV010000334.1:0-5321 GCA_031404055.1 Chloracidobacterium sp. | reverse complement strand
ACTTTTTTTGTGACTTCGAATACAGACAACGACTTTGAGGGCCACCGCGTCGAATGCCGGGACTGGATTTCAATGTTCCGGATCAATTTTTGTTTTGAAAAGCAGGAGAAAAGCCATGAAAAATTTGAGTAAATTTGCCTTAGTCACCGCATTTATGTCAGCGGTGATGTTTGCCGGAACATTCAATATTTCGGCACAGGTCAAAAGGAAGCCGGTAATTAAGAAAAAGGTTACGACGGTCCGCAAGCCGGTTGCCGTAAAGCTTTACACCGTTCAAAGCGGAAAAAAGATTCGCGTACGGATGAATGAAACGTTAAGCTCCAAAACGGCGAGGGTTGGCGACCGATTTACAGCGACCGTAACCGAGCCCGTCTATTCAACGACCGGCGTCGTTGTTATTCCCACTGGGAGTGAACTTGTCGGCCGTGTCGATGCCGTTAAGGCCGCGCGAAAGGGCGGGAACGTCGGCGAGATCGACGCCAGCTTTATCCAGGTAGTTTTGCCGAATGGAGCTAAACGGGCGATCAACGGGTCGCTTACCGAACTTGTCAGTGACGATGCGAAAAGCGATTCGGAAGGCACGGCCTCAGGAGATAAAACAAGACACCGAAAAGTCAAATTTATTGGCGGTGGAGCAGGCGGCGGCGCATTGCTTGGAGCAATTGCGGGCGGAGGTAAAGGAGCCCTCATTGGCGGAATTATCGGTGGCGTAGGCGGTTTGATTGCCGAAACGCAGACCAAGGGCGAAGAAGCCGAAGTTAAGTCGGGAACCGAATTTGGCGTCTATTTGAACCAGTCGATCTCGATGCCCAGATTCGTGGAAGTAAACCCGTAACATTGAATTTTTTTTGGATGGAAAAAGCCGGGCAAGATCGCTGATCTTCCCGGCTTCTATATATTCTTGTTCGTGCTTATTCATCTAATTCCGTGGTATTTCAGAAAAGGCTCACCACGGAAGAAAATGAACAGGAAGGAACAAAAAAGGAACATAGATCCTAATTTAAGACCAATTCAAATCATTGTGCTAACCGAATCCGGTAAGCAAACTATTTAAGGGCCATTTCTCCTGACCCGTCTGTTCCAATCGCCTTCAGGTGCGCTACGATCTTCTGGATAAGCCATTCGGGCGTCGACGCCCCCGCCGTTACACCGACTCGTTCTGCTCCCGTCAGGTCTCCAGGATTGATCTCCGCCTCGGTTTCGATCAAAAAGCTTTTCTCACACTGCTCCTTGCAAACGCCGAGCAGCTTTACGCTGTTTGAAGAATGGCGGCCGCCAATAATATAGAACGCGTCTACCATTCCCGCCAGGGCCCGTGCGGCTTCTTGTCGGTCCTTGGTGGCCGAACAGATCGTGTTGACGATCTGAACGTCGTCATCCGTCTTTGCACGCACGGCTTCGGCCGTATCAAAAAATGTCTTTACCTTGATTGTGGTTTGCGAAACGACAAGGGGATTTCGGAGCCGCGGAAGGCTGCCGACCTCGGTTTCATCGCGAACAATAAACGCATGGTTCGGAGCATAGCCTTTAACGCCGATCATCTCCGGGTGATCCGGGCTGCCAACGATTATCACGTGCCGGTCCTGTTCCGCCGCCCGCGCCGCCAGCTTCTGCACTCGCGTTACAAACGGGCAGGTCGCATCGACCACCTTCGACGCCTTTTCCTCTAATTCTTTTTGAACCTGAGGCGTCACGCCGTGAGCACGAATTACGGCGGTTTCGCCGCGTTTGATCTGAACAGGCTCGCTGATCGTGGTCACGCCAAAGGTGCCAAGCCGCTGCATTTCCTGCTCGTTATGGATCAGCGGGCCAAGGCTTCGGACGGTGTCGCCCTCGCTCAAGGCCTCTTCGACCATCTCGACAGCCCGCTCAACGCCAAAACAAAAACCATATTCATCTGCCAGTAAAACTTGCATTTAAGTTCAGCTATGATCTATTTTCCTAAAAGTTTTTAATAAAAGTCCTTAGTATAGCTTCTGTTAACTTTACCAAATGTACGAAGGAAACGAAACCTTTTGGCACTTACTCACAGGTGTCTATCGGTTGATCGATGTAGTCAGGTCTCTATCGAATCGGTTCCCGAAGAATAATCCCGGCCGTTGTCCGGGCGATGTCCGCTGCCTTTGGGTTAGAGTTCTTCAGATGTGCGATTTGCATCAGAGCCTCGCCGGTCCTGGCCAACAGGCGAAAGAGATCGCCTTCCTCGGCTTTCGTCCGGCTCACGAGATCGTCCCAAGGCATTCCGCCCGCCCACCTTTCAGCCGCTGCTGCAGCCGACAAATTTATCTCTTCTGACGGTTCTATCCCGAACTTCCATTCGACGTTCGAAACATCGTAAATGATGTCCTCAAAGTCATTTACGACATCGAGCAACTCGTTTGAAAGATACAGATCACCGTAATTTCGGTCAGAATCCGCCGCAAGCGCGGCCATTAAACCGGCCAGCGTTTTCGGCGAAAGCTCGTTCAGAATGCCGCGCCGAAGAGCTTCGCCGACAAGCAGCGTGCGGTCGACGCGGACATCGGCAAGCCATTTACCGCTTTCAGTCACGAGTTCATTGCGAAAGTCGATGTAACCGAAATGGTCAAGAATCTTCGCACGCCTCTCGAACGGCAACCATATTTCGCTGTAAAGAAACTCTATATCCCGTTGCTGCTGTTCCAATTCGGCCGCGTCTTTTGTCGCGTTCCATAGCAACTCCGCCTGGCCTTTGTCGCTTTTTGGGATCGTGTTTATCAGCGAACCGATCAATTCCGCAGCACCGTCCGAATCATTTCGTTTTACGGACAGCTTCGGCTCTTCGATCGGCGGGTTTTTACCTTCGATCGTCTCAAAGAACGCTCTTTCGATGCTTTTGTCCTTAACAGGATATATGTTTTCGAACACCCGGCTGACGCGGTCGAGGGCTATCGATACTCCCTGGCCGTCGTCACGCATTGCTGTAACCTTTTCGCCGTGGACGTTGATGACGATAAAAAGCCGCTTGCCGCCGTGTCCTTGAGAAATAATGCGTCCGGCCAGAACATTCTCTTCGAGCCAGTCATGACGCAACTCGGCCCGGCTCATCGGGATCATTTCCTGAAGCCGTGCCCGCGCGCTGCTCAAACGTTCAAAACCAAGCACGTCGTTCAGGGTTAATCCGAAATCATTTCCCGCCAGCTTTTGCTCAAGATTCCGTACCTTTCCGGCGGTCTCGCTTTTTTTCTGCTCGATCTGTCTCGCAACTTTCTGAAACGCAAAGCTTTTTTGGGCAATGTCACGGACCTGCTCGAAATTTTTGAAAGCATCGAGCAGATTCAGAAGGCTCGTGTATGTAGATCGAAACTGGCTTTCGAGCGGGTCGGGCGGTGCTTTCAGAAGTTCGGCGATCTTTTTCGGGTTTTGAAATTGGCCGGGAGCGAGTATTACGAAACCGACATTGTCCTTGCCGCGGCGTCCGGCACGTCCAGTCATTTGCTGAAGCTCACTCGCCCGCAATGCCCTCCAACCGTCATTCCCGCGTGCATCGGCATTGCTTATGACAACCGTCCGGGCAGGAAAATCGACTCCTGCCGCGACAGTCGATGTCGCGAAGATCGCATTGAGCAAGCCGCCCGACATCATTTTCTCGATAAGCAGTTTCCAGGGTGGAATATGGCCTGCGTGATGTGACGCTACGCCGGAATTCAACAATATCCGCACGTGTTTATGCTGTTTGATCTCCGGGTTCTCGACGACGAATTCGTCAAATATCGCTACCCGCTGTTTTTGCTTCTCTGTATCGGTTTTCTGAGATTTGTCGTTCGATACTTCCAGTGCGGCCTCGTCGCACTTACGCCGGGTGGACATAAATATGATCGCCGGAAGGAGATTATACCCGCGCAAAGTCGATAAAAGCTTGTGCGGCGGAATTTCGGGCGGACGCGGGTTCATTGCTATGAGTATAGCCTATCAAGTCAGAACCGCGAGCGGTAGCGACCAGTCTCTTGAAAGCTCCCCTCCTGTTTTAGTAGGGGTGGCAGACGCTTCGTCTGATGGGGTGGTAGTTGAAAAGTCAGAACCGCAACCGGCTTCGCCATTACCGCTCGAACCTTCGAAATTGATATGATTTGAAGCAATGAAGAAATGGCTTTTACGGATATTGATCTTACTCGCGTTGATCGTCCTTGTGCTCGTCAGTGCCGCATTCTGGACCGATTCTGACAAGGCCGTCGTCTCCGGATATACAAAAAATAACACACTGCAAACGATCAAAACCGACTGGCGGGGAACTCCGATCGACCAAAAAGGCAGATTTGTTAATGACGAATTTCCATTTTTACCAAAAACGATCCAGCTGCTGAAATGGCAAACTTCGCGAAATAGGTTTAAGCAAGAAAAAGATGCTGACACGGCAAGGCTTGAAGTCATGGATCCGGCCCGTTTCCTCAATAGCGACACGGATGGCATCTTGTGGCTTGGCCATGCATCGTTTTTTATCCGTCTGAACGGGGAGAGTATTTTGATTGACCCAATATTTGGCACACCGACGCTTGTTACACGGTATGTTGAGGTTCCGTCGCCGCTCGAAAACATACGTCAGGTCGATTACATTTTGCTTTCGCACGATCATCGCGATCACACCGATGAAACGACACTGAGGCAAATCGCCCAAAAATTTCCGAACGCCACATTTCTTGCTGGGCTCGGCAGTGAAGACATTCTGAATGAGTGGAATACCGCCACAAATCAGGTCCGTACAGCAGGGTGGTTCCAGCGGTTTGATTCCGGCAACGACGACCTGCGTTTTCATTTTGTTCCTGTCCGGCATTGGTCGCGGAGAGGATTGCTTGATACGAACAGGCGTTTATGGGGTGGATTTGTAATCGAAAGCAGTACAGCAACGATATACTTTGGGGGCGACAGCGGTTACGGTCGACATTACAAGGAGGTTGGCGATCTGTTTCCGCAAATCGACTATTTTCTTATCGGAATAGGTGCCTACGAACCGCGTTGGTTTATGGAGCCGGTGCATAATTCACCCGAAGACGCTCTAAAAGCATTCACGGATTCCGGAGCAAAAACATTAATCCCGATGCACTACGGCACATTCGATCTCTCCGATGAGCCGCCGAACACGCCGCTAAAAACTCTGAAGGCCGAAGCTGAAAAGTCCGGCGTGAGTGATAGGATAAAGACCTTGGCCCTTAACGAAAGCCTTGAGATAAAATGAGAATATGGAAGTGTAAGGGCGTAAATTCTTTCTTTGTATCGTTCTTCACGTTCTTCTTATTGGGTTGGCGATGTCGTGAAGGCGAGCGACGCCGGTAATCACGATGCCGCCGTAGCTGTGGCCGACCAGC
>JANNGV010000333.1:0-2401 GCA_031404055.1 Chloracidobacterium sp. | reverse complement strand
CAAACCGTCCGTTTCGCCTGGCTGTGTCATCAGATTGCAAATGAAAATCTTTGTTGCGGACGAATCGGCTATCGCTTCAGCAACGCCCTGCACCAATAGGGGCGGCAGCAGGCTCGTGTAAAGCGATCCGGGGCCAATGGTGATAATATCGGCCCGCGAGATCGCCGAGATCGCGTCGGGAAGCGGCTGACAGTTTTCCGGCTCCAGATAGAGTCGCTTTATCGCTCTTCCTACGTTGCCAATCCGCGTTTCACCACGAATGATCGATCCGTCAAACAGTTCAGCCGCGAGGCGAACATCCGAAACGGTCGCCGGATAAATATGGCCCTTGCTGGCGAGGATCTCCGATGAAAGTTTTACAGCCTCGGCAAAATCGCCCGTTATCTCGGAAAGCGCGGCTAAAAACAGATTACCGAAATTATGGCCGCCCAGATCGCCCAAGCCTCTAAAACGATGTTGAAACAGCTTTGATAAAAGGCTGGAGTCTTCTGAAAGCGCGACCATGCAGCTTCGAATGTCGCCCGGCGGCGGCATCTGCAGTTCGTCGCGAAGCCGCCCCGAACTGCCGCCGTCATCGGACACCGCAACTATTGCGGAAAGACGTTCTATCCTATGCCTGCCGGTCGTATTCGGCACAACGTAGCTCTTTAATCCGGAGAGCAAGGTTGCAAGGCCCGTCCCGCCGCCGATAGTTACGCAATCCACGCCCTTTGTATTCTCTGAATCGGTATTTTTCATCTGCAATGCGAATCTAGCGAAGGTCGCCCAAATCCGCAAACCTGGTAAAACTCTAATTCCGTGTTGAGTTCCGATATTTCAGACATTTTAGCGGCAAAACCCGTTGCATCGGATCTTGCGAAACACCCGGATTCTGTCCAATCCCATACTTCAGACCGTCTTCGCTTGTAGCGAACTTCGTACGCTTCAAAAAACACTTGAAGCATTCGCTCGGCTTGTGTTAGATTTAGAAGTGCGGTTCAACGCAGAAACCCGCCTTTTCGTTAATCAGACATTTCAACGCAATTATACTTGCCGCTACCGCTATTCGGATAAAGAGAATATCAAATGGCACAATCGCCTTTCATTTTACAAGAACATCAATTTCAAAGGCTAAAGATCGTCTTGGCCCGTTTATGTGTCGAATGCGCCTCGCGCGTTGTTTTTCTTGTCGACCGTGATGGGCAAACTATCGCATTTCACGGTGACATAGGCGACATGGACACGATGAGCTTTTCTTCGCTTGCAGCTGGCAACGTGGCCGCGACGAGCAGCATGGCCAAGCTTATCGGCGAGGACGTTTTTCCGGCCGTAGTGCATGAGGGCGAACGCGAGAGCATATTTATAAGCGTTATCGGCCGAAGCCTGCTTGCCGTAGTCTTTGACGAACGCTCGACACTCGGGCTCGTAAAACTCAGAACGAAAAAGGCCAGTTTCGAGGTCGCTTCGATTCTTGATGAGGCGGTCAAGGACTCCGCCGCGTTCAGCTTGAACCACAATTCGGTTTTTGCTGAGATCACCGATGAGGACATCGATAGTCTTTTCGGTTAAACAACATTGATATAGAATATTCGGCAAAGTTATGACATTCATCAATTACGCATCACGCGAAATTAACTGCAAGATCGTTTATTACGGTCCGGGATTGTGCGGGAAAACCACCAATTTGCAGCATATCTACGATTCGACCGCACCTCAGGCGAAAGGCAAGCTAATCAGCCTCGCGACCGAAACCGACCGAACGCTGTTTTTCGATTTCATGCCGCTCGAACTCGGTACCGTCCGCGGATTCAAGACCCGTTTTCACCTCTATACCGTTCCCGGCCAGGTCTATTATGACGCTTCGCGCAAGCTGATTCTGAAGGGCGTTGACGGAGTTGTATTTGTCGCCGACAGCCAGGACGAGCGGATGGACGCAAACATCGAGTCGCTATATAACCTAGAAGAAAATCTGCAAACGCAGGGCTACGATTTGGCTCAGATACCTTACGTATTACAGTTAAACAAACGCGACCTTCCGAACGTTACGCCGATCGAAGAGCTATCGTCCGAGCTTGTCAGAAAGGGCGAACCGGTATTTGAGGCCGTAGCGACCGATGGCACGGGCGTGTTCGACACTCTGAAAGCGGTCGCGAAGCAGGTATTGACCGAATTGCGAAAGAGCTGAAAGGACATAAACTGCTGCAGATACACATTCCTTTTGTTTCTTCCTGTTCATCTTGTTCCGTGGGTTCCCTTTTTTACCACCGAAAAAGAGGAACAAGCACGAATAAGAGGAACAAAAACGGAGCATTTCGATACATTTCAGTTTTAGTCAAAAAAAAAGAAAGTGACTAGATAGGTTTTTCAAAGAACTCCAGAACACATAAAAATGCCGCCGGTAGACTTTTAGGTCAACCGGCGG
>JANNGV010000332.1:0-4106 GCA_031404055.1 Chloracidobacterium sp. | reverse complement strand
AGCGGCCGACGGCGATGCTCGGCGGTGCGGCTATCTTTTTGACGACATTGATAATGTATGCGGCGTTTGTTCCGAAGACGAAAGAATCCTGGATTGTTGTCGCCGGAAGCTCGCTACTTTTTGTTATTGGCCTGCTCGACGATATTCTCAATATAAAACCGTACCAAAAACTCGTTGGCCAGCTTTTCGGGGCCGTGATAGTCGTCGGGTACGGGCTGAAGCTACCTCTTACCGGATATGAGCTTTTGGACATCTGGATCACGGTTTTCTGGCTGATCGGAATAACAAATGCAATAAATTTGCTCGATAACATGGACGGCCTTGCCGCTGGTATCGCGGCCATCGCGGCTCTATCGCTGGCGATAGGTTTTGCCGCAAATGCACAGGACCCGGAAGTGATGCTGGTGGCCGTGTTTATCGGAGCATTGATTGGATTTTTGATATTTAATTTCAATCCCGCGTCTATATTTATGGGCGATTGCGGGTCGATGTTTGTCGGTTTTCTGCTCGCAAGCTCCGTTTTGCTCGGCCAGACCGGCGGACGCTCGCGAGGGATTTTTTCAATTCTTGCGGTACCCGTCTTAATACTTTTTGTCCCGATATTTGATACGACGTTGGTGACGGTCATTCGCAAACTCTGGGGCCGAAAAGCTTCGCAGGGCGGACGCGATCACACGTCGCACCGGCTGGTTGCGTTGGGGCTCTCGGAACGCTCGGCGGTTCTGATGATATACGCTTTTGCGGCCGGTGCCGGCGTCTTATCCCTCATAGTTGCCCAGATTGAAACTTCGCAAAGTTTAGCCTTAATAATATTTTTCACCATCGTTCTGGCGATAATCGGAGTTTATCTCTCGAAGGTGAAAGTGTACGAAGAGCGTGAAGAAGAGCTTGCCACCCGGAACAACGCTGTATTCGCGTTTATCGTTAACGTTTCCTATAAACGGCGTATTTTTGAGGTTTTTCTCGATACCTTCCTTATCACGCTGTCGTATTACGTTGCCTACCTGATGCTTTTCGGCTCGTTTGAAAGCAGCGGCAACTGGGAACTTTTTATCGACACGCTGCCGATGCTTGTTGTTATTAAGCTTTTTGCATTTTTGGCGGCCGGGATGTATCGCGGTCTTTGGCGATACACAAGCATCACCGATTTTATTACATTCACAAAAGGCGTGGTGCTCGGGTCGGTTTTGAGCGTGGTTGCTATATTGCTCATTTACCGTTTCCAAAATTTTTCACGCGCTGTCTTTATCCTCGACGGAATAATATTACTCTTCGCCATCGCCAGCAGCAGGCTTGCGTTTCGTTTGATCCGAGAGCTTCTTCCTATCGCTCATGGAAATGAAGGCCGACGTGTGTTGATATACGGCGCGGGCGATGGCGGCGAAATGATCCTGCGCGAGCTTAGAAACAACTCGGAATGGAATTATCAGCCGGTCGGCTTTCTTGACGATGACCCGTTAAAAAAAGATAAGGTGATAAACGGACTAAAGGTTTTCGATTCTAACGGGTCACTGGCGGAGTTGTGCGATGAAAAAGATGTAGCCGAGATCTTGATCTCATCGGGCAAGATCCAGCCGGAAACGTTGCAAAGGATAAGACGGATGTGCCGGGAGTCGAATATTGAGTTAAAACGGGCGGAGCTCAGGATAGAGCCGTTCGATTTTGAATAACAGCCGCTAACCGACAATTCAAGTGCCAATAAAAATATATCAGCTAGATTCCAGGGCGGTTCGCGTCGTTTTCATTGCGGTTGGGCTTACTGCCGCCCTTTCGGCTTTTTTTGTCGCGAAATGGGGATTTGCCCATACGGCGGCGACCCAATCGGATTTAGTGCAGGTGGCCGCGCTCGCCGCGGATCTGGCTCCCGACGATCCGCAAACGCATTATGCGCTTGCTGCTCTCTCCGAGAAAACCTTTGCGGCCGAGGATCAGGCAAAAGCTCTAAAAGAATTCGAGCTGGCCGTTTCGTTGTCGCCTAACAACTATCTTTTCTGGCTCGATCTGGGGAGGGCACGGGAGCGAAGCGGAGATAGAACCGGAGCCGAGCTGGCGCTCCGAAAGGCGCTAGAGCTGGCACCAAACTATTCACGGGTGCAATGGGCACTCGGAAATACTCTTCTTCGCCAGGGCAAAAGTGACGAGGCTTTTGACGAGATTCGAAAAGCTGTTGCCGGTGACATTGCCTATACAAATGCCGCGACGACGACGGCATGGCAAATACTTGACGGCGACATCGTGGCAGTTCGAAAAGCAATTGGCGATTCACCGCGTTCGAATGGAGCCCTTGCTATTCTGCTGACGGGGCAGAAACGTCTTGACGAAGCGTTCGCAATCTGGGAACGGTTGCCTGCCGAAGAAAAGACAACTACTTTGAAGGAGACGGGCCAGACACTTTACCGCCAATTTATCGAGGCTGGTAAATATCGCTTTGCCTCGAGCGTCGGCAGGCAGATCGGGATCATAGAAAACGGCGGCGAATCCATCGGAGATGTCGCGAACGGAGGGTTTGAAGCGGCCGTGTCCGAACAGAATTCGAGTATATTTACATGGCAAATAGGCGATGGATCAAACCCGCGAATTGGACCTGCAGATGGACAAAAACACAGTGGAAATTACAGTCTTTTGATTAGTTTTGGCCAGGCAGGCAAGGGCATTCGACAGGTTTCGCAAACCGTTGCGGTCGAGCCTGGCAGAAACTATGCGCTTGAGTTTTTTTACCGATCTGACCTGAAGACACAATCGAAACTCAAATGGCAGATCGTAACCGCAGCGACCGGCAAAGCCATCGCCGATACTAGTACTCTCGCGGTTGCCGCCGATTGGACGCGCGTTGGCGCAGGTTTTGCGGTTCCGGCCGATGTAGACGGCTTGACGATCCGATTTGCGGTGGACGGATGCGATCCGGCTACCTGCTCTATCTCCGGCAACATATGGTTTGACGATTTCAGCCTCAAAGTTCAGTAAATTTAATGCGCCCAACAGAAGAAAAGCATAAACGCCGCCGGTCACTTTCACTGCCCGCGGAGCCGGACGGTTCTTCGATCAGCAAAGTAATGCTCGTTGTGCTGTCGGCGATACCGATTTTATCGACAATCGGTTATGGAGCTGTCGATGTCTGGGCGGTGAGTTTACTTTCGATCATTACGGCCGCGGTCGTGATCCTCTGGATGGCCGATGGCTGGAACGCCAGGGCGTTTCGTTTTAATACCAGCCGTATTCAGATTCCCATACTCGGGATGATCTGTATTGCCTGCGCCCAGCTTTTGCCCATCGGCGATGCGGGCATCTCGCAGGACCTTCTTAATACACCTGCGGTCAACACGCTGTCGATGGATGCGTATGCGACGCGATTTTTCCTGATTCGCCTTGTTATTGCGCTCATTTTCTTCGCGGCCGCCCTTGCCTTTGTCGACAGCCGAAAGCGTGTCAAAAAGATTGCTTTAATGATCGTCATCTTCGGTGCCTTGATGGCGTTTGCCGGGATACTCCAGAGGCTCGCTAGTCCCGAAGCAATTTACGGTCTAAGGCCTACGCCGCAGGCAATTCCGTTTGGCCCGTTTGTTAACCAACACCATTTTGCCGCGTTTATGGAAATGACGGCGGGACTTACGCTCGGCATGTTGTTTGGCGGCTCCGTCAAGAAGGACAAGCACGCCTTACTTGGGATTGCCGTGGCCCTGATGGTTATAGCGATCATTATGACAGGTTCGCGCGGAGGATTTTTGAGCATGCTTGGTGTCGTCGGATTCGTGCTGGCGGCCCGATTTTTCGGCGGCGGGCGAAGATCCAATCGAGCGGCGGAACCGGCATCAAGACTTGCGATAATAGCCGGAGGCGCGGCCCTGATAATAATAGTGGCGGGTGCCGTGTTGTATCTTGGCGGCGGCGGGCCTCTGTTTCGCGGCCTCGGATTTCAGGATCAGCAGACCGACATAACCAGCGGAAGATCACATTATTGGAGCGTCGCGTTGCGGATATTTTTCGATAACCCGATTATCGGCGCCGGCTGCTGCCGGTAGTCATCACGGCATATGCGGACAAGAGCTTCAGCTTCATCATCAAGACGCCGCCGACCACGGTGCTCATCAAGAAGGCGGTCGGCATCG
>JANNGV010000331.1:0-4485 GCA_031404055.1 Chloracidobacterium sp. | reverse complement strand
GCAAAAGCGGAGGGCCAGGATGTTTGGCAAGATCTGAAGCCGCACGAACAGGTCGTGAAGATCGTCTATGACGAGCTTGTCAACCTGATGGGCGGCACGTCGTCGCGGCTTGTATTTACCAAGCAGATACCGAACGTCGTGATGGTCGTCGGCCTGCAGGGTTCTGGCAAGACTACCTCGACGGGCAAGATCTCGAAATGGCTGACGGATAATCAGGAACGCAAGCCGCTGCTGGTTTCGGTTGACGTTTATCGTCCGGCGGCACGGGAGCAGCTTCGCGTTGTCGGTGCGGCGGTTGGTGTCGCGGTATATCAGGACAAGGAATCGAACGATCCGCTGACGCTTGTTCGCGGTGCCATGAAGCACGCGCAGGACACCGGATTCGATACACTGATGATCGACACGGCCGGACGTCTTCATATAGACGACGAGCTGATGTCCGAGCTTGAGCAGATCAAGGCAGAGACCAAGCCGATAGAAGTTTTATTTGTTGCCGACGCGATGACCGGACAGGATGCGGTCCGCTCGGCGGAAGTTTTTCATGAGCGGGTCGGTATAACGGGCGTTGTCCTGACCAAGATGGACGGCGACGCACGCGGCGGAGCGGCCCTATCTTTAAAGCAGGTTATTGGTCAGCCGGTGAAGTTTGTCGGTGTCGGTGAAAAGTACGACGCGATCGAGCCGTTTTATCCTGACCGTATTGCCCAGCGCATCTTGGGCATGGGCGACGTGCTCACGCTGATTGAAGAAGTCCAGGGCAAGATCAACGAAGAAGAAGCTCAGGAACAGCTGCTGAAAATGACGCGTAATCAGTTTACGCTCGAAGATTTTCGCAGCCAGCTTGGGCAGTTCAAAAAGCTAGGCTCGATGTCTAAGTTGATGAAAATGCTGCCGGAGCAGATGACCGGCGGGTTTTCGCTTTCGGATGAGCAGTCGGCCGAGGTCGATCAGCAGATGAAAAAGACCGAGGCGATCATCGATTCGATGACGAAGCTCGAGCGGAATAATTACACAGTTTTGAACGCCAGCCGCAAGACGCGGATCGCGGGTGGTTCGGGCTCGACAATTGGCGAGGTGAATCAACTGTTGCGACAATACGAGCAGATGCGCAAGATGATGGCGCAGATGAATAAAGGCGGCGGATTGCTAGGTGGAATCGGTAAAAAGATGATGGGCGGATTGGCCGGCGGCCTTGGCGGAATGCTCGGCGGCAGTGGCGGAATGGGCGGCCTCGGCGGGCTTTTGGGCAACGGCGGCGGCACGGAAGATTTTGATAACGGCTACGAAGAGACAAAGGATTCTTTGTCGAAGAAACTTAAGAAAAAAAAGAGACACAAGAAGCGGAGATAATGGTGAATGGTGAGTGGTGAATGATGAATGTAAAATCTTAATTCACCGTTCACTACTCACCATTCACAATTAATATTATGTTAGCAATTAGTTTAATGAGAATGGGTGCGAAGGGGAAACCTTTTTATCGCCTGGTGGTAAAGGAAAAGCGTTCGAAGCGCGACGGTAAATATCTTGAAAATGTCGGCACTTACAATCCGATGCTTGATCCGGCGGAAGTGAAATTGAATCACGAACGCATCCAGCACTGGATCGGTGTCGGTGCTCAGCCGACCGATACGGTCAAGAGCCTGATCAAGAACAATCCGGTGCAGACGGAAGAAGAAAAGGCGGCATCGGTATCGGCAAGGGCGGCACGTGCCGAGGCCGATAAACAAGCCAGAGAAGAAGCCAAAAAGGCCGCGGCCGCGAAGATTGAAGCGGAAAGAGTAGCTGCTGAGAAAGTAGCTGCAGACGCCGCTGCAGCAGAGGCGGCCGAAAAAGCTGCTGCAGAAGCAGCCGCAACGGCAGAAGCGGCGCCGGCGGAAGAAGCTTTGGAAGCTCCGGCAGAAGTGGCCGAACCCGCAAAGACGGAAGAATAGAGATTTGTCCGGCTTGTTGAGTTGGCGGTAAGTATGAAAAGTGCAGTCGAAAAGATCGTCAAATCACTTGTCGGTTCGCCCGACCTTGTCGAGGTTTCCGAATCCGGCGATGGCGGAAAGACCGTCAAGTTCGCCGTTCGCGTCGCACCGGATGATTTCGGGCGGCTGATCGGACGCGAAGGCCGAACGATCAAGGCGATACGCAGTATTCTTTTCTTTGCCGGGCAGAAACAGAACCGGCGCTTTCATCTCGATCTGGTCGAAGATTAGTTTTTAGAGTTTCAGAGTTCATTGAGTTTTTAGAGTCGCTTGGGCAAAAACTCTACAAACTCACCGAACTCCACAAACTCTATGAACTCTTTGGATTTGATTGTGATCGCGAAAGTGGCGAAAACCCGCGGCCTTCGTGGCGAGGTTGTTGCAGGGCTTTTGACGGACTTTCCTGAACGGTTCGAGGGGTTGGTTAATGTTATCGGGACTTTGCCGAACGGTAATCGACTCGATTTGAAAATTGAACGTTACTTTTTTCAGAAGGGCCGTATTGTTCTGAAATTTGCCGGCTACGATACAATAGAGAAGGGCGAAGAGTTGCGAGGCATTGAGATCTCGGTACCCGAATCCGATGCCGTTGAATTGGAAACCGACGAGTTTTTCGATTGGCAGCTTGAAGGCTGCAAAGTTGAAACAATCGACGGAAAAACGATCGGGACTGTGAGCGAACTGCTAAGAACAGGCGGAACCGAAGTTTTGATCGTCGAGGGGCCGGAGAAGGATTTTATGATCCCGTTTGCGGAGAGTATTTGTGTTGAAGTCAATGTTGAAAAGAAGCTGATTCGGATCGATCCGCCAGAAGGATTGCTCGATTTTTGAGAATTACGAGGATTATGGATGAAAATCTTTCTGAAGAGTGTATATGGAGCAATTCCTCTAAAAAAAGAAATCTTCTCGTTGTTAAAAATAGTCTGGCAGCCGAGCGAAAATACTTACAAACATCTTCATTTTCAAGGCGTTTTTGAGGCTAGAGTTGACGAGGAAAGTACATTTAAAGTTAAACACTATGGTCATTTTCTTGAGAACGAAATATTTTGGGGAGGCTTAGAACGCGCACAAGAAAATGTTTCCTACGGTCTTTGGAAAAAGCTCGCTCGAAAATCAGATGTAATTTTTGATATCGGAGCAAATACTGGCATTTATTCTCTAATCGGGAAGTCGGTGAATCCGGGGGCTCGAGTTTACGCGTTCGAGCCTGTGAAAAAGGTGTTTGAAAAACTTGAAAAAAATCGGCAATTAAATAATTACGATTTTGCCGCCGTTCCAAGAGCACTTTTCGAACTGTGATGGCGACGCGGTTATATACGGTATGGATGCGGACTACACCTGTACATCGTCGCTTAACAAGGATATAAACGGCGGAGAGAATGTGGTTGAAACCAAAATCACGGTCGAAAGGCTCGACACCTTTATTGAGGCAACAGGGCTCAAAAAAATAGACCTGATGAAAATCGACGTCGAAACGCATGAGCCGCAAGTACTGGAGGGAATGGGAAAATACCTCCAAGAATTCAACCCGGCCATATTGATTGAGATTCTGGACGATGAGGTCGGCGAAAAGGTGGAAAGCCTGGTAAAAAATAACGGATATGTTTACTTTAATATAGACGAAAAAGCGGGAACGGTGAGAAAGGTAGCCAGCATTACCAAGAGCGATTACTGGAATTACCTGCTTTGCAGCCCGACTACGGCAAAAGAATTAGGATTAGTTTAATTTGAGTGAAGATTGACGTACTTACTATTTTCCCGGAATTTTTTGCACAGGTCTTTGATTTTGGAATTATTCGCCGGGCAAAGCTCGCGGAAATCGTCGAGATAAATGTTCACGATATTCGCGAGTTTACGATGGACAAGCACCGGATGGTCGATGACAGGCCGTTTGGCGGCGGCGACGGGATGGTTCTCAAGCCCGAACCGCTTTTTGCCGCGATTGAAAGGCTGGTCGGCACTACGGTTCGCGATGAATATCCGGCGGGCACGAAAGTGATTTTGCTTTCGCCGCAGGGCAGGCCGCTTCGGCAAAATGTGGCAAAGGAATTCGCGAATGAAGCCAGTCACATTGTTTTGATTTGCGGTCGGTACGAAGGCGTTGACGAACGGGTGAATGAGACGCTCGTGACGGAAGAGATATCGATCGGCGATTATGTGCTTTCGGGCGGCGAGCCCGCGGCGGTTGTGTTGGTCGATGCAATAGTGAGATTATTGCCGGATGCCCTGGGCAGCGATACGTCGGCCGATAACGACTCGTTTTCGGACGGCTTGCTGGATTGCCCTCATTATACGCGGCCGGCGGAATTTTTGGGGATGAAGGTCCCGGATGTGCTTTTGAACGGCAATCATGCCGAGATAGAAAAATGGCGGAGCGCACGGGCGCTCGAGAAAACTAAATTAAATAGACAGGATCTATTAAAAAGGAGCGAGTGATAAGTAATAAGTGATAAGTGATGAGTGATAAGTGAACGGAATCAACCCAACCACTAAACGCTGGCCACTGGCAACCGAC
>JANNGV010000330.1:0-3154 GCA_031404055.1 Chloracidobacterium sp. | reverse complement strand
CTCATACAGTTCAAGTCATTTTGAACGGAGAACCGTTGGCATCGGCGACCGGCACGTCAAGGACTCCGTTTTCAAAGCAATATGTTGTTCCAACATCATTTTTGCGCGAAGGATCAAATAGCGTTCAATTTCGTTCGCTGGGAGCCGTTTCGGATTTCAGTTTGTTTGATTCGATAAGCGTCGGGTTCGCCCGCAAACATACGGCCACTCAAAACCGGCTAAATTTTTACACGCAAAACTATCGAATCGCGAAGCTCGGGGGCTTTTCATCGCAAAATGTTCGCGTGTTCGATATGACCGCTGAAAATGCCCCGGTAATGCTGTCGAATTTGAATGTCATACCTGACGGTGCAGGATTTAGTGCCACGATACCGGCCGGTCGCGGAAAGTTGATGTACGCGGTTGAAGACACGGGTCTGCTGGCGGCCGTGGCCGTAACGGCGAACGATCCGGCGTTGTTATCAACTCCGTCTACGGCGGCGCAGCTTGTCATCATATCGCACAAGAATTTTCTGACCCAGGCTGAAAACTGGGCCAATTACCGGCGAGGACAAGGCTTTTCGGTAAAGGTCGTCGAAGTTTCAGAGATCTATGACGAATTCAATTATGGTGTAATCAGTGCCGATTCGATAAAAAGCTTTCTTCAGTATGCGGAAGGAAACTGGCAGACACCGCCCGGATATTTACTCCTGATCGGCGATTCTTCCTTTGATTCCAGAAACTATCAGGGCTTCGGTTACAACAATCTGGTGCCGACG
This sequence comes from Chloracidobacterium sp., assembly GCA_031404055.1. Taxonomy (GTDB): domain Bacteria; phylum Acidobacteriota; class Blastocatellia; order Pyrinomonadales; family Pyrinomonadaceae; genus OLB17. The sequence continues at coordinate 2,396 of JANNGV010000330.1, read as the reverse complement.
AAAATTGTGAACACCGTGTTTACCGAGACCGGAAGCGACGACACGCTTGCCGATTTTGACAATGACGGTCTATCGGAAATGGCCGTTGGACGGATACCCGCAAGGGACGCTCAAGCGGTTACCAATGCACTTACCAAGGTTACGGTATATGAACAGGCTGCTGCTTTGATGTCCGTTCGCGGCGTTCTTTTCGCTTACGATAGTTTTGATGCCGGAAATAATTATGATTTCCTCGCTATCAGCAACCGTCTGCGGACTCGGCTGCCCCAATCGACACCCGTGACGATGATCGGCCGTAGCGACACGCCGCCGCCGCCTGATACACCGCAGACACTTCTGATCGGTTCGATGAATACCGGCAAGTATCTGGTAAATTATTCAGGTCACGGATCTACCGGGTCGTGGGCAAGCTCAAGCTTTTTCTCGAGTAATCAGGTTCCGCAGCTGACAAACGCCGGCAACCAATCGATCTTTACGATGCTGACTTGTTTGAATGGTTACTTTCTGCATGTGACGAACAGGAGTCTCGCGGAAAACCTGGTTGATGCCACCAATGGCGGAGCGGTCGCGGCCTGGGCATCGACGGGCGAGACGACGCCGGACGTTCAGGAAATTATGGCAACGCGATTCTTCTCGAGTATTTCGAGCGGCCCCATCGAGCGGCTCGGAGATCTGATCAACGATGCCAAGACATCCATTCCCGGCGGGGTCGATGTACGTCTATCCTGGGCCTTGATCGGGGACCCGATGTTAAAAGTGCGCACGGCATCCACGGGCGATCGTCAACAGTAAATGGCGAAAGGGGGCGTCGCGATTGACGTCCCCTTTCTATTTATGGTACTCGCGGCGGGATTTGAACCTGCGACTTCTTCCTTCGGAGGGAAGCACTCTATCCAGCTGAGCTACGCGAGCTTATCTTTTCAACAATTAATTCTTCGCCTGGATCGTAACGCTTTTAATTCTGATCGCTTCAACCGGCCGCTCGCCTTCTTTCGGTGAAACTCCGGAGATCGTCCTTACGTTATTCATTCCGTCGATCACCTTTCCAAAGACTATATATTTATTATCAAAGCCTGCCTCACGCTTCAACATGATGAAGAATTGGGCATTTGACGAATTTATGTCCTGGCTGCGGGCTGCGCCGACAATTCCCGTATCATAAGGAATGTCCGAAAATTCAGCCGGAACATTCGGTTTTTCGGATCCGCCCTGGCCGTCATTGGACGGATTGTCGTCCTTCGAATTCGGATCGCCCCCTTGGATAACAGTTTGATTTATTCGATGGAACGTTGTGCCGTTGTAAACGCCTTCCTTGGCAAGCTCTTTAAATCTTGCAACCATCTTAGGTGCAATATTTGAGTAGAGTTCCATTTTGATGGTTCCATATGCCGCTGAATTTTCCATCTCGATTACTGCGATGTCGCTATCGGCGACCGGAGCAACCCCTTTTTTGACCGCTGACGGGGTGTTTTTAGCCGGTTTTGTGTCTCCGCACGAGAAACAAAGGCTTGCAAAAACGAACAATAAAAAAAGAATACTAATTTTCATAAACAGTTAAAATAACTTTTCGCTGTCGATCAAGATGGTCACCGGTCCGTCGTTGACGAGATCGACATCCATCATAGCCTGAAAGCGTCCGGTTTCAACTTTGGCGACTTGTTTTCGCGCCTCGGCGACGAAAAATTCGTAGAGTCGGTTCGCCTCTTCGGGCCGGGCGGCATCAATATATGACGGCCGCCGGCCTTTTCGGGTATCTCCTAAAAGCGTGAATTGCGAGACAACGAGCAGATCGCCTTTTCTGTCGATAAGCGACTCATTCATTTTGTCGTCAGAATCATCAAAGATACGAAGATTTAACGTTTTCTCGAGCAGGTAAGTCGCGTCCGATTCTTTGTCATTTACGGAAACGCCAAGCAAAACAAGTATTCCGCTGCCAATCTCGCCGACTATTTCTCCAGCCACCAGAACTCGTGCTTGTGAAACTCTTTGCAAGACGGCTCTCATTAAGCCGACAATTCCTCTATGTAAACCTTGTTCATAACGACCGGTTCAAGCGGTTTATCGTTCTGATTAGTCTCGACCTCAGCAATTGCGTTTACGGTGTCCTGACCCTCGATCAACTTGCCGAATTTGGTATAGCTTGGCGGCAAAGGGTAGTCGATATGCACTTTCCGGCTCCATTCATGTCCTTCAGATGGACACAAACATTCTAATCTTTCAGACAAAATAATATCCTTTCAGACCTCTGGCAACTGCGCAGTGTCACGTTCAGATTCCCACGTCCTAAAAGCACATAAAATTTATTTAGGAACTTTTGTTCCCTCCTGTCGTAGACATATTTTCACGTACTTGCAGGTCTCCGTCACCCGAACCGTACTACGATCAAACGGGCAAAC
>JANNGV010000329.1:0-1530 GCA_031404055.1 Chloracidobacterium sp. | reverse complement strand
CCTTCGTCACCAGTTTGTCGAAATCGGGAAGAAACGTTCCACATTTACGGCAAAAGGTTTCCGTCGATTGTTCAGCAGCACCGCATTTTGGGCAATACATATCTGGTATCAATAACGCTTGCCTGCACGTGTACGTTCAATTTAATTTTCGACGCTTTAGTTCTTTCGAGATCAGATCCAGTTCCCTGCTAATCTGTCCCGCGGCTGAGCTGTTTTCTTCCGCCCGTCGAACAAGATAAGGAATCGTGTCCTTGACTGGCCCATAAGGAACGTATTTCGAAACGTTGTAATTATTTTTTGCAAGAACGTACGACAGATTATCGCTCATGCCGTAAAGCTGCGAATAAAAAATGTGCGGGTGATCGTGCGGGATTGCCCGCTCGTCCATTTTCTTAGCGAGCTGCTGCGTGCTTTGTTCGTTATGGGTTCCGGCGACAAACGCGACGTCGTCGAGATGATCCAGGCAGTAATCGATTGCCGCGTCGTAGTCGTGGTCCGTTGATTTCTTGTCTTTTTGAATCGGCGAAGGATAACCCAATTCCTGCGCACGCTCACGTTCTTTTTCCATATACGCTCCGCGAACGAGCTTAACGGCCAGAATGTAACCATCGTTCTTAGCCTGTCGCCTGGCTTCTTTTAGATATTGAAGCCGGTCGGTGCGGTAAAGCTGAATTGTGTTGAATATGATCGGCCGTTCGAGATTGTATTTTTCCATCATTTCGGTGGCGAGCCGGTCGATGGCATCCTGGATCCATGATTCCTCCGCGTCGATAAACACAGGCTGTCCGATCGAGTATGCATAAGCGCAGATTTCGTTAACGCGTGCATTGATCCGCTCGCACTTCGCCTGGCTTTTGGCGTCCAGCTTTTTTTTCGCGCTCAGCCGTTCCAGCGTGCCGAGGGGAGCAACGCCGGTGACCTTAAATACCGCGAACGGAATGTTTGAATCGTCTTTTGCCCGCTTTATCGTGCGAACTATTTCTTCTTTGGTCCCGTCAAAGTCGGCTTCGCTCGATTTGCCTTCGATCGAATAGTCAAGGATCGTCCCGATTCCGGCCGCGCCTAGCTTATTGATCGTCGGTTCGCATTCCTCAATCGTTTCTCCGCCGCAGAATTGTTCAAATATAGTGCTCTTGATCAAACCTTCGACGGGTAAACCCAGCGAGAGGGCAAATTTAGCGGATCGCGTCCCGATCGCATTTAGGAACGGCGAATTCAACAATCGAAAAATTCGATGTTTCTCCTGTAGTTCAGCGTCGGATTTATCTGCAAAGGCGGTGGCGGTGTCCTGAAAGTCCAGTTTGAATTCGCTCATAAAAGTGGGATTTTACCACAGAGGCACAAAGACACAGAGTAAGACAAAGAAAGGTTTTGGGCAAATTGCGACTTTCCATCAATTACCTTATCATTTCTGTTTTACCTCTATGCCTCCGTGCCTCTGTGGTGAGTTATTATGAGCAAAGGACTTCCGAAAAGATCTGAAAACTATTCAGAGTGACCTCGGCCGCGGTCTGCGGCCGCTTCAACGGG
>JANNGV010000328.1:0-3198 GCA_031404055.1 Chloracidobacterium sp. | reverse complement strand
GCAATTACCCGAAATCCCCGGGCTTTGTAAAATTCAAAAAGCTTTGTCGGCCCGGCCACTTCGTATGGAAAGCCACCAACCCAATCAATTATGTCGTGCCAACGATTCATTCCCCTGTCATTGCGATAATTTGCCCAATGGCCAAAATATCCAAATGGCTTGCCTTTCAATACAAAGCTGAAAAACCGCTTTATTTCATCAGGCAGCGAAACGACCACCGCGAAGGGTGTTTTCAATAATTCAGGGAGTTTGCAGTAGGTAGATTTTATCCATCGCCATCTCTCGGCCTGGCTTCCGGTGTCATTGTAGATCGCAATGAACAATTTCCCCTGCGGCGCGACACAAAAGCCCGCGTTATTTAGCGCGTTCCACATTTTGCCCGTGTGATGCAGAACGCCCCACGAATAAACGATGTCAAACTTGCCGAGCGAACGCACGTAAGCTTCATCCAGAACAGAGCCTTGTTCGACGCTCCATTCAAGATCACCATCGAAATAACGCCGCCGAAGCTCCTCGGTACAAGCGACAGAATTGGTGTCAAAATCAAATGATGTGACCTTGGCTCCGAGCCTTCGTGCGGCCAGCGAAAAAAGGCCACTTCCCGAGCCGATATCCAGAAAGGTCTTCTCTTCCAACGATTCAACTTCTAGCATCGTGCGAAGCGATTGCTCGGCTTTTTCGATGCGTTCGTCATCCAAAACCGACAGAAAAGCACTCCAGTTCTTGCCGAACTCGAATCGTCGGCCACTAAGTACTTCGCTCTTATGCTCAAGGGCAAATTCGTTAGGCACACCAGTTTTTGTAGAAATGCTTGTCATCCTAATTAACCAATCTTCAGTAAAACAACCAATAATAGGCAAACTTCACATATTCGACGCCGACACTGTTCCAGCCATACGGTGACATCCACCAATTCAGCCGGCTCGGGTAACGGTAGCCTTCTGGCGGAGTCCGCACACCTATCATCAAGAACGCATTGTTCCTGGAGGAGGTACGTTCGAAAGTCCACAGTGCGCGGCGCGAATGATATGGCGACGTGACGAGCAATATAGATCTCAGCCTCCTTTCAGCCGCCATCGGAACAACCAGATTCGCTTCATCATCGGTTCCGTGAACAAAACCAGGCAGAATCTCTATCGCCGATTCCGGCACGCCTTGATTGACCAGCTCAACAAACGCCCGCTCGACGAAGTAAGGATTTCGCTTATGAGCCTCAATCCAGCCGCCCTGACTACCGTCATTCGTTAAAAATATCCTCGGTGCGACACCTTCCGTGAAGGCCCTAGCCCCTGCATGTGTGCGGTCCGTATACTCCGCCGAGCCGCTGAGAACGAGTATCGCGTCAGCCTTATCAAGAGGGCGGCTGGCGACAAGTTGATCGGCTAAAAATGGCGCAATCGCGATCCAGCACCCGATAAGTGCGACGAAAAATAATGCGGCAATGTATTTCCTACGCATCTGCTTGGGCGCATTTCGCGATTATTTCACGCAATTCGTCGACCTTTGCTTCCCAGCTTTCGTGCCGGACAGCGTCCGATATTTCCGTTCGCGGCTTCGGGTGCCGCAAGGCTTTTTCAATCTGCTCGATAAAGTTTTGATGGTCCGTTCCGACCAGGCAATCTTCCAGGATTCGGACCTCCGGAATATCGGTCGACACCGTCATTAGACCCGCCGCGAGGTATTCGCGCACCTTCAAAGGGTTCGCCGCAAGCGTCAATTCATTTATCGCAAAAGGATTAATGGCAACATCGAAACCTTTGCAGTAAGCCGGCAGTTCCGCATACGGCTTACGGCCAAGAAAATGAATGTTCGATATGCCGACTAGGATTTTTATCTTCTGCTCGGCGTCAACCGATATCTTACCAATAAGAACGACCGAACCGAGTGAAAAATGCTGGGCCGTTTTTTTTATAAGGTCAAAATCGACCCAATCGGCCAGCAACCCGTGGAAACCAATGACCGGTTTGGGCAAGGCTGCAATGTCGTCGGGAACTATAGTTGAGGCATCCAGGGCTGTTCGAAAATGGTCCCAATCGGTGCCGTGCCGGATTATAAAGGTATTTTTGTTAAAGTGCTTCTTCGACTCCAAAAGCCTCTCAGCCGAGACTATGACCAGGTCCGCTTTCGTGAACAAGCTTTCCTCGATCTCCTTTAGCCCTTTCGAAGCACCGGTAAATGCCGTGTATTCGTCAACGCAATAGTAGATCAATTTCTCTTCACCCAGTTTTCCCGCAAGCAGTCCGGCTGCGGGATTGAATACCATGTTTATCGGCCTTTTGAATTCTAACTTCCGCATAGCTTTTTTGACTTGTGAAAGCAGAAATTTCTCGTTAAAACTTCGGACGGCCGAATTCCCATAAGCCGGAATTGCAAGCGGATTCAGCACGAAAATATTCGGCTCAACCTCTTTTACGTGCTCCATAAAGCTTTTTAATTTCTTTAATATACGCGAAATGTCCTGTTTTGCGGCAGTCGGCATTCGGTTGGCGATCGCGTTGATCCAGAGAATGCGATTATCCTTCGAAAGCACGCGCATCAAATGCGTTTTCGACAGCGGATCGCCGGTCCAATCGTGGCTGAAACACAGAATGTCACAGCCGCGAAGTTCCCGGTCGTAAGTTTTTTGCATTTTAGCAGTCATCAAAGGTTTCTTACCGTTCGCCATCAATAAATTTCCGGTGCCAGATTTCGAAATTTATCAGGCGAAAGATACGAGTGGTGTGCTCTTCTCCCGCGTTGTGAGCCGCAACCAGTTCACGGACAAAATCAGGCTCGAATATATTCCGCGCTAATGCCCGCTCGCTCAGTACGTACTGATCAACCATGTGACGGAACTCATTTCGCAGCCAGCGACCAAGCGGAACTGGAAAGCCCATCTTCGGCCGTTCAAGGATTTCGCGCGGCAGTATTCCCTTCATTGCCTCGCGAAGTATCCATTTGGTCGTTCCTCCGCGAATCTTCATTCGCACCGGCAGCTTCGCCGTGTATGCCACAAGCTTGTGGTCGAGAAACGGCACGCGACTTTCGACTGAAGCGGCCATTGACATTTGATCCTGTTTCATCAAAAGCTCGTGCAAGTATGTCTTTGTATCTGCGTAATGGGAATCCCGGGCCTATGCGCTGGGCGGTGAAAACTACCAGGCCCCTGGGCAGCTCGTCGGTGATTTTGTCGCCGGCCGGCATGGCAAAACGCTGTCG
>JANNGV010000327.1:0-1614 GCA_031404055.1 Chloracidobacterium sp. | reverse complement strand
AAAAGCGAAAACTTAAAAGTAAAAAGGTAAATCCATGAAAGGGAATTTCGCGGTTTACCTTAATACTTTTGCTTTGCTTTCCTCCGCGCCTACGCGTCTCTGTGGTTAAACTATTTATGATAAAGCTCGGTGATCGCATCTTTCACTTCCAATGGAAAACAAACCCGGTGAATGCGGTAGCCTTTCTGCAGTCCGCGAACGGCCGCGCTTACCTCTGATATCTCGCGTATCGCCGGATGTGAAAAACCTTCCTCAACGTAAATAAGATTTTTCGGATTTGTCGCGTCCTTCGTGTAGAAATAGAGCGGAACGTCGCCCGCCTTGTCCTCGATAAAATAGTATTCCGGATCGAACCCCGCATCCACGACCAGCTTTCGAGCCTTATCCACAAACTCCCGACGGTCATCCTCGGGCATATCGAGATCAAAGGCTTTGAACAAACGCCGGTTCAGAAAACGCTTCGACAGATCGGACAGTATCGGGTCATCAGCCGTCTGCCACTGCTTTATATAATAAATGACGTCCGAATCATCCAGTTCCAAATGCTCGGCCAGCGACAGTCTTTCGCCCTGCAGCACTTTTTCAAATGCCGTTTCGGGCAGGTGCCAGACCGGATCGCCCTTTTTGAATAATTCGAGAGCTCGCCGCAGAAGCGAGTGAAGAACCGACTCGGCAGCCCGCAAAGTTCGGTGAAAATAGACCTGCCGGAACATGTAATATCGAGCCTGTAGATAATCCTCGACCGCATAAAGTCCGCGTGCCGAAACATAAAGCTGGTCCGTCGCTTCGTTTATCTCCAGCGATTTGATAATCCACTCGATGTCGTAAACGCCGTATTTCACGCCCGTCATAAGCGAATCCCGCAATAGATAATCCATCCGGTCCACATCAAGCTGCGACGAAACCAACTGGGCCAAAGCCATCGGGCGGAACGTGCCGTTTATAATATCAGCCACATCTCCCGCAAGCTTCGGCGAAAAACCTTGCAGCAGTTGTCCGACCTCGGTCTTATTGCTCAAAACGGCCTCGACCGTAAAGTCCTCATGATGGAACCCAAGTATCGGCTCGATCACATGCGAAAATGGCCCATGCCCGATGTCATGCAGCAATGCCGCGACCCGAACCGCCGTTTGATCCTTTGGTGTTATTGAATAACTTGCCGCAAGCTTGGCCAGCGTCCGCGTAGCAAGGTGAAATGCCCCCAAACTGTGCGCAAACCGCGAATGCTCCGCCGCCTGATAAGCAAAATGCGCCAACCCAAGCTGCCGAATACGCCTCAACCGCTGAAATTCGACCGTATCGACCAACCGCCCGATCAGCTCTCCCTCGTCCGTTCCCGTGTCCAGACGAATAATATTATGCACCGCATCACGGTATATTCTTTCGGACAGGTTTTGCTCCTTCAACTGTTCTTATCAGACTTGCGTTCGTAAGAATATTTTATCAGGTTGGAAAGAAAACATTAGCCGAAAAGCCACATTAGGATGTTATAATTGCGTCATCGCTGAAAAAATTCTCTTTCTAGATGAGGAGTTTATTATGAAACCACAATTAACGCCATTCGTGGTTAAGATGGTCATTGGTGCTTCATTTGTTCTTCTGGGCCTTTGCGCT
>JANNGV010000326.1:0-17071 GCA_031404055.1 Chloracidobacterium sp. | reverse complement strand
CCATAATGATCGCGCCGACGGATTTTGCGATCTCGCCGATACGCGCAAAATCGATGATTCGCGGATACGCGGACGCTCCGCAAATGAGCAGTTTTGGACGATGTTCTTCGGCCAATTTTTGAAGTAAATCGTAGTCGATTTGCTCTGTATCTTTGTTTACGCCGTAATCCGCGACCTTGTAATTAATGCCCGAAAAATTGAGCGGATGGCCGTGGGTCAGGTGCCCGCCGTGCGAGAGGTTCATGCCGAGGATCTGATCACCGTGGTCGAGCGCCGTCATCAGCACGGCCATGTTCGCCTGCGCACCGCTGTGCGGCTGAACATTGGCGTGCTCGGCGCCAAATATCTCCTTCGCCCGATCAATCGCCAGTTGCTCAACGACATCCGCAAATTCGCACCCGCCGTAATATCGCTTGCCCGGATAACCTTCTGCATACTTGTTAGTAAACACCGTGCCCATCGCCTGCAAAACGGCCTCGGAGACAAAATTCTCAGACGCAATAAGCTCAAGCCCGGTAGTCTGCCGCCGAACTTCGGAGTCTATGGCGTTGCTGATCAACGAATCAACTTCTGATACGTCTGCTGTAAAAAAATTAGTCATTGTTATTGTTATTCAAACCTAGCGGATTTTTCTTCTACACCGTGTCCATCTTCCTGGTTTCGCTTTAGCGGGTATACAATACAAAACACAAGCATTCCGGTAACAAGGAATTGCGTCAAACGCCTGTAATATTCGCTGACCTCACTTAAATCCATTCTCAACTGCTCGACTTCTTCCTTTAATTGGTTGATGTATTTCGCCTGCTCATTGGAATCTCTTGAAAGGCCATCCACTGAACTCGAATCCGTTAGCTTTATGTATTCGAGGGATTCGGTGCCAGAACGGTGGTAAACGTATGGAGGGGGAAACGAGAACGCCAGAATGAGCGGAACAAGAGCTACAGCCGCAAATTTCCTAGTGTGGGTGGTTTTTCGCTTCTCGGAGAGATTTCTACCGTTTATAAAACCCGCAATCAATATAGCGCAGGAAAGTGCGATCGCACCCCAAATCCAAAACGAAGGCCCCATAACTTTATTTCAATTCTCAAACTCGTACTACACGCGACCTCAGCCAAGCGTCGATCTCATCAACCTTCCACCTGTCCGATTCCACAGCCAACACCAATTCGAGCATTTCTTCGTTGCGATATTCAATCAGATATCCATTAATCTCAAGAAAGGCTTCCATTATGTGCGTTGCGGTGCGTTTATTTCCGCCAAGCCAAGGATGATTTTTAATCAAACCGAAACAAAGTGTGGCAGCCTGAGCGACAATATCCGCATTTTCATAAACCGCTGCGTGTTTTGGCCGAGCCAACGCCGATTCCAAAAGGCCGCGATGATCAAGGCCGCACCGAACTTCTCGCCACGATCTCATCAAATCGAAATGGAGCCAAATAGCGTCCTCCAACTCGATATATTCAGTTTCAGTCGCCAATTCGCGCTAGCTCCTCATAAAGTTCTTTATTCTTTCTGAGTAATCGCTTCGAGATCGATTGAAGTTTCTTGGAAGGCGGACGAATGAACTCTGCCTGGATTCCGTGGTCCTTGATAGTTAGGCTGACGAGCGTACCCACCGCCAAGCCTTCATGATTACAGATCTCCGGTGGCATCTCCAATATCCAGGTGTTTTTGACGATCTGAATCGTTCTCATTTCCTGAGATGGATCAAATTTTCGCTTACTCTTGATCATGCAAAACTCAACACTACTTTTTTATGATTCTACTACACTCTCACCAATGTCCGAAGAATCGGGCAAGCGATTGTCCAAAACGCTAGTTTTCAGTCATGCTCTCAAATTCGCTTTCGTACCAAACTGCGAGCCCCAAACTCTCCGCCTTAGTGAGTTTCGATCCTGCATCGCTACCGGCGACAACGTAGTTTGTGTTTTTGCTGACGGATGACGAGACGCGGCCGCCGCGGTCTTCGATTAGTTTGGCGGCTTCGTCGCGGGTGTAGTTTTCGAGTTTGCCGGTCAGGACGAAGGTTTTGCCGACGAAGCGTTCGTCTAAGGCGGCGGTGTTGGCGGCGTCGGTTTCGGTTTTTACGCCGTAGGCTTTGAGACGTGCAACGAGATCGATATTTTTCGGATCGCGGAACCATTCGTGGACGCTTTCAGCGACGGCGAGACCGATCTCGTGGATGTCGTCGAGTTGTTCGACTCTTGCTTCGGCGATGCGGTCGATGTCGCGGAAATGGTTTGCGAGAATTTTAGCGTAACGTTCGCCGACGTGGCGGATATCGATGCCGTACAGCAGGCGCTGCAGGCCGCGAGTCTTGCTTGCTTCAATCTGCTCGATCAACTTAACGGCCGATTTTTCGCCCTTTCGTTCGAGATTTGATATGTCTTCCGTTTTTATTGCATAAAGATCGGCGACATTTTTGACCATGCCGGTATCGACAAGCGTGTTGATAAGCACATCGCCGAGGCCTTCGATGTCCATTGCCTTTCGCGACGCAAAATAGCCGAGCCGGCCTTTAATTTTTGCCGGACAATCGGGATTTATGCAGCGGCGGACGGCCTCGCCTTCGGGCCGCACGGCTTCGAAACCGCAGACGGGGCAAACCGTAGGAAATTCGTATTCGCTCTCGCTGCCGTCGCGTTTCGATTCGATCACACCGAGGACCTGCGGGATGATCTCGCCGCTTTTTTCGATCAAAACGGTGTCGCCGATCCTGATGCCGAGCCGTTTTATCTCGTCTTCATTGTGCAGCGATGCTCGGGCGACGGTCGTTCCGGCAAGCAGCACCGGTTCAAGATGAGCGACCGGTGTTAAAGCTCCGGTTCGCCCGACCTGAATGCCGATTGAAAGAAGCTTTGTCGTCGATTGGCGCGCCGGATATTTGTAAGCGATCGCCCAACGCGGGGCTTTAGTGGTCGCGCCGAATTCGTCCTGAAGAGCGGTCGAATTGACCTTGACCACGACCCCGTCTATTTCGTAGTCAAGCTCGTCGCGTTTCGGCTCCATCTCGGCAATAAACGCGACAAGCTCGTCATAATTCCTACATAGAGCATGGTGGGGGTTGACATTAAAGCCGTTCTTTTTTAGCCACGCAAAATTCTCCAGATGCGTCGCAAACATCTTCTGATTGCCGCGGAAAACGTCATACGGAAACATGTCCAACCGACGCGACGCGACGACCGCTGAATCGAGCATCCGAAGCGTTCCCGACGCCGAATTGCGTGGGTTAGCGAATGTCTTTTCGCCCTGCATTTCAAGCTCGGCGTTGTTTTTCTTAAACTGCGAACGCGAAATAAATACCTCGCCGCGGACCTCGGCATGAGCGGGCGAATCTGCTTTAAGCTTGAGCGGGATCGTCTTGATCGTTTTCGCGTTCGGCGTTACATCATCCCCACGCGAGCCGTCACCGCGAGTAGCACCAACCTTCAAAATGCCGTCCTCATAATGCAGTGAAACGCTCAGACCGTCGATCTTAAGTTCGGCGACGTATTCGAGAAATCGCCCTTCGGCCAATCTTTCGCAGCGTTCGGTGAATGCCTTGAGATCGTCGAGATCGTACGAATTATCCAGCGACATCAGCGGAACGCTGTGCGTGAACGGCTTCAGGCTCTCCGCCTTCCCGCCGATGCGCTGCGTCGGGCTGTCGGGTGTAATTAGTTGGGGATGCTCGATTTCGAGTGCTTTTAGCCGTTCGAGAAGCTGGTCGAATTCAAAGTCGGAGATCTCCGGTTCCGCTTTTTGATAATAGAGATCGTTGTGCCGGTCGATTTCGGCACGGAGGTGTTCAATGTCGCCGCTTTCGTTGTTACTCACTGCTTGATAATGAGAGAACTAATCTCAATCCAGTGTCCACTTGTTCCATTTTGCCTTCCGGTAATACTTCGAGTCGTTCGAGCAAGAGCGATTTGTCGATAGTCAAGAGTTGGGAAACATTAATTACCGAGTTCTTAGATAAGCCGCTCTGACGAGGCAGGATCGCTACATTTCCCCTCGCATTTGCGAGATTCATGTTCGACGAGATCAGGGCCACGATAACCGTGCTAATCAAACTCTTGGTGAATTCGTCATCCTGCACGACCAAAACAGGATGGCGAAACCCGGGACCCGACCCAACCGGATCCGGCAGGTCTGCCCACCAAATCTCGCCTCGTGCGGCTACCATTCTTCTCGCGGTATCGACATGAGGGCCATCCTTAACATAACGGGATCGACCGAGGAATCTTCTTTTGAATAGACCTCGTTTAGATTCGCCGTAATATCTTCGTCCTCCTGCCTTTTCAGATACTCCTCGGCTGCGTCAGAGAAAACCTTGCTTCGAGAGAGATTTCTCTTGCGGGCAAATTGGTCAACTCGTTCGAACAAATTGTCACGCACGGAAATAGCAGTCTTCATACGACGAAGTATAACCTAAGTTATACCCAAAATCAACCCATAAATTCCGCAATCAGCCAATGAAAATGATGGGTTCCCTGCTCGCGTGTCGGCGAGTAGCGGCCGTGCGAATAGAACCGCGAGCGGATGCCTTTTTGCACGCTTTCGACGATGGCTTCGTCTTCCAGTTCGACGCGGTTGAGGTCGGCTCCGGCTCCTTCGCCGACTTTTGATTCATCGGAAACATAGGTGAGGAAAGAGACGACGGACTTTGACGACGTGACGGGTCTTACAACATTAACCGATATTCCCCACGGGTAGAAATTAAACATCAGGTTTGGGAAGATGAAGAGATAGCGGCCCGCCACCGCGTCGGCCGAAAAGTCATCTACCCCTTTTGACCACCCCGTCCGCGAAACGCGGCCACCCCTCCTCAAACCAGGAGGGGAGCCTGAAAGAGCGGTCTGGAGGCTCGAATATCTGAAAGTTTCGGTCGTGTAGCTGCCGTAGTCGACGATTTCGTTAAGCGAATGATGCACGAACGGAATGTGAAAGCCTTCGAGATAGTTTTCGCAATAGAGCGCCCAATGTGCGCTTACCTCGTAATCGCGGGTTGAAACGAGTTTCAAGCCCTCGGGCTCGACATCTTCAAAACGTGCAGCCGCATCATTTACAAAATCCTCAAACGGAGCCGCAGGGTCGATCGAGGCGAACATAAATCCGGCACGTTCGGCAAACGCAATCGGCCTCAAATTGTCGCTTTCGGACGGGAAATCTTCGACACCTTCAAATTCGGGCATCGAAAGGAACTTGCCGTCCAGCGAAAAGCGGCGGCCGTGATAGCTGCACCGGATCAGGCCAGCCGAACAAGGCTCATCGACAAGGATCTTGCCGCGATGGGTGCAAACATTGGAGAAGCATTTGAAGCCGCCATCGTGCTTTGAGATAAGGATCGGTTCATCAATAAATCCTGGCAAGAGCGTAATGGGCGTAAGATCGGACTTGAGTTCGGGCCCGGCTATTAGCTGCCAAGTCCGGGTAAAGATCTTCTCTTTTGAAAGCTCGAAGAAACGCTCGTCAGTGTAGAATTCGGACGCGAGCGTTCGTGCCTTTCGGATGTCGGGATCAATGTTAAAGATGGCCATCGGTATTCAGTAAGGGTTGAAAGAGAGAACCGCCCCGGCAGCCGAAGCGGCTGCCGCCCCTCCTCAGTAAGGAGGGAGCCTTTCCGCTCGCCGGTCGTTGGCGTAGAGCAGATATGTCGGATGTTTTTCGTCGCGGATGAAACCACGTCCGGTCAACCCGGCGGCAAACGCTTTCTCAAACTCCTTCTGTATTCGTGACTGCTCGGCTAACGCTTTTTCGGTGCTTTCTTCGACAAGGGCATACCAGTCGTTCGGCACCTCGACGGAGCTTACGAGTTCGCGGGTTTCGACATACTTTTCGCCTGCGGCCAGAGTTTCTACCTTTTCGCTTGTCAGGTGCCATTCCGCAAACAGGCGGTCGCTTGCGAGGCCGATCTTTTCACTTGTTTGTGCAGCGGTTGAATAATCCGTGCCGTAAAAATTCGGCTGGTATTCACTAACGATCGCACCTAGTTTTTCGAGATTGAAATAGGCGTTTCGCGCCTTCCACGGCTCAAATGTCCACTTCACACATTTTACGTCAAGCTCCAACGCCCGATCGCGCTGTGCCCATTTCAGCTTTGCGCCCACGCCATAGCTTTGAAAATCAGCACGGACGGCGGTCATGTGCGAGTAAAAGGCCTTCTCGCCCCGGAGAAATGCCGGGACGCTTAGAACAAACCCGATCATTTCGCCCCCGGAAAAAGCTCCGAGAATAAAGCCGCCCGCGTTTTTTGTCACGACAAAATGGCGTACGGGCGAAAGCTCGATCTCCGGCAATGCAAAAACGGCACGCTGCAGATCGACACATGCGGCCAACTCTTCTAACGTCGTGCATTCGCGAATTTCGATTTCGTTAGCCAAAAAAAGTCTTCCTCAAAAGCGGATTTATTCGTCAGCCCCGGTCAAAAGACACTTTCGCAATTTGCTTATGCCCTGTCAACCAACGAAAAAAAATAGACTCGGAATTTGCGAAAAGTGAAAAAAAGGAACAACCACGGAACGGCAAGGAACGAAGAATGAACAATAAAGGGCCTCATCGAAAATTACGGTCGATCATAAAAGCTTACTCGAGCTTGGATCTCTAAAATTCTCTACATTTTGGCTCGCGGATTTGATACTATTTAAGACGGCCCGCGTTTTTGGTGCTCCTTGGCGGACCCCACCTGTTTCAAATGACTCCGCAAAATACTCTTGATCTTAAAGGTAATTTTCGAACGCATCCGTTTGCCGAGCTTTTGGTCGAGATCGATCAGGCAAAACTCGGCGGCTCGCTGCGTTTGTCGCACGGTGACCGGAAGGCGATCATATATTTTCGCGACGGCGAGGTCGTCTACGGCGTTTCCAACGCGCGTGAGCACCGGCTTCTAAGTATTATCCTGGAACTGAAAAAGGCCGATAACGACAGGCTTGCAAGGCTGCCAAAAGCTGCGAACGACGTTGAGTTCGCGGCAAGCCTGGCTAAGGAAAATATTCTGCCTAAAGAGGAGATCGACGGCCTCGTCATTCTGCAAATCGAGCGCATCATTATCGATTCACTGTCATGGCAGGAGGGCGAATTTGTTTTCAGCCCGCTGGTCAAGCCCCGCGAGAATCTCGTTTTCCACATCGATTTTCATAAGATGCTGATCGAATACGCCCGATGCCAGACAGCCGCGATCGTTGCGGAACGCTTTAAGAGCGTACAGGAATCGTTCGCGGCGGTACAGGACCGGGATCTGCCGGCGAACCTCCAAACGCATGAGTACTTTGTCTATCAGCAGTTTAAGGGCGAGATGTTGGACATCGAGAGATTAAAACAGCTTTGCGCAATGCCGGAGACCGGGCTGCTTTCAACGCTATATGTTCTGTGGCTGGGCGGGCTTGTATTCCGGCATGATTGGAACGCCGCGTTTTCAGCAAACAGGATCGGTGCCATACGAAACGCTAAGGTTTCCCTTGTAAAACAGGCACAGAACACGACAGTTGTGATGAATGGCGACAGCCCGAAGATTGAGGCCGCCACCGATCCGGAACCCGAACAGGAAACTAAGGGTCCGGAACTACCCGTTATCGAGATCACGCTTGAAGAATATCTTAGCCGCACGCAAAAGGCCGAGACGCATTACGACGTAATGGGCATCGATGCAAAAGCAAGTATCGCCGAGATAAAGAATGCGTATTTCTCACTCGCAAAACTCTTTCACCCGGACCGTTTTCATCGCGATTCGGCGGACAAACTTCCGCAGATACAGGCCGCTTTTTCAAGCGTCCAGCAGGCCTACGAAACCCTTAAGTCAAAGGAAATCCGCGACACCTACGACTTCAAGATGCGTAAAGAGCTGGAAACAAAGGAAAAATTGCGTGCCCAGGGCATTGCCGAAACCGAAAAGACCGATCCGAAAACAGAGCAGGGCCTCGAAAATTTCGAGATGGGGCTGAGCCTGCTTATGGACGAAGAATACGAGCGGGCCGTTCCGTTTCTTGGCCGTGCGGCTCACTATAACCCGGACAATGCGCTATACAGGGCTTATTACGGCAAGGCATTGTCGTTTGACGAAAACCAGCAGCATAAGGCCGAAGGCGAGATGCAGGCGGCGGCGAGGATCGACCCGCAAAATCCGAAAATACGGCTTATGCTTGCGGAGTTTTTCATCGATATGAATATGCTTAAACGGGCAGAGGGCGAGTTGAAACGGTTCCTCGAGATCGCTCCGAACAACGCCGACGCCCGCAAGATGCTCAACGGTTTGCAAATTTAATTCAACTCGCTCCATCCGTCGGCGGCCGGTATGGTAAAATATCCCCACGACCGAACCGTAATATGGAACCGACCTTAGCGAAAGACAATAATTTCGATGAAAAGCTGCTTGAGATGTCGTCGCAAATGGACGAATTCGAGGGCTACACGCACGCCCACGGACTGCGGATCGCCGCCATCGCCGACGCTATTGGAAAAAGCTTTAATCTCGCCGCCCACGACCGGTTTTTTATGCAGAAAGCCGCTCTCGTGCATGACATCGGCGAAATGGTCATGAACCGCGAGTACATAAAACAGAACCGCGAACTGACAGATGCCGAGCGAATGGATATGCATCGGCATCCGGTGATCGGCGAACAGGAAGCGGCCAAACGCGGATTTTCGCGCGGCGTACAATTGCTTGTGCGGTGGCACCACGAATGGTGGAACGGCAGCGGTTATCCGGATTGTCTCGAAGGCGAACAGATCCCGCTTGCCTCCCGCATTCTGCGCGTTGCCGATTCGTATGCCGCACTGCGCGATGACCGGCCCCGGCGAAAGGCGATGTCGGTTGCCGAGGCAAAAGCCCACCTTAAGAATTGGGCCGGACTGGAATTCGATCCGAAAGTCGTCAAGGCTTTTTTAGTCAGCGAAAGCGTGAGTATTCTGGAATTCGATACAGTTCCGGGTTCAGATACGGAAGAAACGCCCGGTCCGCGAAATGAAAACATCCCTTCGTCTTAAGGACAGGAGTTCCGAGAAGTCCTCGTCGTTCCTGTTTCTCTCATTCCGTGGTTAATTTAAACCACGGAATAAGATGAACGAAGATGAACAAGAGGAACGGCATAGTGAATTGATAGATCGGTTCCTCAAAAAATTAGCGGTAAACGTATGTTGAATACAGTGGAGAGATGACTAAGCAATCGATATTTACTCCGAAAAGCTGGTTGGCTTTTGAATTGAACGTGTTGCGGCGTTTGGAATTCAAGACCGCGGCCCTGCCGTTTACTAGCAATCCGACGCTCGGCCTTTACCTGAAGCGAAGTGATACGCGCGTGCTGGCAAATGATCCGCTGCAATCCGCGTGGACAAAGGCACTTGCGGCAATCCAAAATAACGGCGAGCGGTTGTCGGATGAAGACATAAATGCCGTGCTCGAAGACGTTTATGTGCCGCGGCACAAGCTGCAGAACCCGGCGTTGCGCAATTGGTTTAACGAGACCGATTCGTGGTGGTTCGACAATATCCGGCAGAACATGGAAAAGCTTCAGTCGCCTTTTGGTTTTGCGATGGCCGCAAGCCTCGTGATGGCGGTTGGCGATTACGTTTTGTCGTTTACCGAGGACACGCTTGAGCTTCGCCAGCCGCTTTCGAACGTCTATCGGCGGCTGTGGACGATCATGCCGGAAGCGGTAAACAATGGCCAAAACAACAGTTGTCAAAATAAAAGCCCGGATGAATTCCTTGCTGAGAGCTTTGCCGACGTGATGTTTCTCCGGCTGCCGGCGACGAGCGGCGGCGGACGCGCAGCGACGCCGGACAAGGCCGTTTGGCGCGAAGAATGGCTTCGCGGCGGCAGTGCGTTTTGGGCCGATTTCGAAACGGCTCGCCACGGAAAGCTAGGCGGCCCTGTCGAAACAAAATCACAGTATCTAAAAGTATTGGCCGAAACGCTGCGGACCGCCTCGCATATAAAAACGTGGGCGATCGCACATGTCGAAGGCGGATTCGTGTCAACACAGGAAATCGTCAACGTCATCGGCAGCATCCGCCGCGTCGATACGATCTACACAAAGGATTTTTCCGAACTTACAGGCACGAGAGCGGTCGTAATAACTGCCTAGAATCGGCGGTAGCGACGTACTTTTTGTCGCCGTCCTTTTGTTCTGTTCTTTTTCCTTCATGTTCCTCTTATTCCGTGGTTAAATCTTTTTACCAGTAAGCAAGAGGAACAAGCACGAAGAAAATCAACAAAAAAATACTCGCGTCAGCATTAAAAATAACCTGTCGTCAATGAACCCCGGAAACCGGTTCCGGCTCCTGTTTAACTTCACGATTTTCCCTGACAAACCATACGATACCAGCCGTTCCGGCCAACAATCCTGAGATTATTGTCAATAACTGCGGCGAGATGCCGTAGATTAAAAGACTCGCGGCCCAGCTCGAAAGGCCGAACATTGTTAGCTCGGCTCCGCGGTCGAGCGTCGAAATCCGGCCTCGGATATAGTCCGGCAGGCTGCGTTGGAACATCGTCTCCTGCACCGCGTATTCCACGCCTACGATTGCCCGCGAGACGAACGTAAATACCATAAACAGCCAAAGATTCGGCATAAAACCGGCGACGGCAAATAACACGCCGTGGATGATCAGCGTCCAGCCGATGAACGAATGGTTCAGGCCGCTGCGGTCCAGATAGATCGACGTGCGGCGTGCGATCATCATCCCGATAAATAGCCCGAAGCCAGTCGCCGTCCAAAGCATAGCCACGGCAACGTCCGGATTCCAGCCTTCCTTTTCGGCAAAAAAAACGCCGCCCATGCGTTCGAAAACTATGTTGATCGCACCGCCGCCCGTCGCCCAGATGACGTTCATTATCAGTATCGTCAGCGCAAAATGATTCTCGACCGTGTAGCGAAAGCCTTCTTTTAGTTCGGTGAAAAACGATTCGCGATTTGCCCGCCCGACGGTCTCCTTTTCGCGGACTGATTCTTCGGGAATAAGCCATACCGTATACGCCGACGCCAGAAACGAGGCCGCGTTTATTATAAAAGCGACCTGGTAGCCAAAAACCGCCGCCGCCCATCCGCCAAGCGCCGATCCGATCGCCATCAGCAAAAACCGCGTCGAGAACATCAACGCAGTTCCGGCCAGCAGGCCTTCTTTGCCAGTCAGATTCGGTGTCGCTGCATTTTTTGCGCCGTCAAAAAATGCTCCGAATGTTGACAACAGTGCGGTTGCGATATAGGCGATCCACAGATCGCCCGCTTCGACGACGAAAAGGAACATCAGCGCGACAAAAACGCGGGCCAGATCCGTAATTATCATCACCTGACGCCGCGAAAAACGGTCGACAAACGTTCCGGCGATCGGCGAAAAAAGCGAGAACGGGAGCAGGCGGCAGACAAAAAGTATGCCCGCAGCCATCGGCGAAGCTTCGGAAACGACACGGACAAGCCCGAGGCTGGCAATAAAGTTGAACCAGTTGCCAAGCTCGGAGATAAACTGCCCCGCCAGCAGATTGCGAAAGTTACGATTCTTGCTTAAAAGCTGTCCGTACGTCGTCGATTCCATGAACTTTTAAGGATAAACGGAACGCTTGCGAAATGCGACTGGAGCGCAAAAATCCCTGCTTTCAAAATTGCGAAGCAATCTCAAACTGCGACGGAAGATCAAGTAGATTCACTAAAGGTTTGCGAACGCGGACGCGTTCATGCAACCAGGGATGCTTGCCCGCTCCAGTCGGCTAGAACCGCACGTGTACGCCCGCCTGAATGAGACGGCCTTGCGACGGCAAAATTCCCCGGCTGCGGTCAACGATAAAAAGACGGTCGGAAATATTCTTCGCTGTCACGAAAAAGGTCGTCCGCAATTTTTCGACTTTGTAGTTTGCCGTCGCGTTCCAGTAGGTTTGAGCGGGGATCGCACCGAGTTGAGCATTTGACGTTGGATTAACGGCGTTCAAATCGTCGCCGAATTGCCGCCCGATAATTACGTTCTCAACAAAAGCGTCAAAGCCGGCGGGATGCGAATATCCGATGCTCGACGTAAGCAGCGTTTCAGGCGAATAAGGCAGCCGATTTTCAGTGATAGAGCACGCCGTCGGCGAAACCCGCCGCGCCGCCGGACAATAGACGTTCAAAGTTGCAGCACTAGTAACTGAACTCAGCCGTGTTCCGCGAAATTCCGCTGTGGGCAGGTATGTGAACGCGGTGCGGAAATAAAAATTGTGAGGCGAGCGAAAGATCGCGCCCGAATCGATTTGCGAGGAAAATTCAAGGCCCTGCTGCAACGTTTCTCCGCCGTTCGTGAAGGCCGTGCCGCCCGCAATTGAAGCGGCGACGATCTGGTTTGCGTAATCATTTCGGAAAAACGCGCTCGACAATTCAATTCCGCGAAACGGGCGCGATCGAACGCCTATTTCATAGTTCCAACTCAGTTCCGAATCCAACTCCGTGACCCCGCCCGTGTTGGATACGACGTCTTCTACACGCGGCGGTGAAAAGCCGCGATGGGCTCCGGCGAAAATTGTCATCCGCGGCAAGCCCGAATATGCCACACCAAAACCTGGAATCACCTCGGTTACAGTGGTATTGCCCGTGACGCCCGCTCCGCCGTTTGCAAGTGCATTGGTACGCTCAAATTCGATTTTCTCTATTCGAACACCAGGTGTGATTGCAAAATCACGCCAGATAAAACGGTTTTGGATAAAACCCGAATAGGCCATTGCTTTTCGTTCGTTGTTTTCCGCGATCGCTCCGTCCCGCGAGTTGGGCAAATCGCCGTTTTTTTGAATCCGGTCCTGGTCCTCGCGGTGAATCCGAAACCCGATGTTAAACTCGTTTCGGACGCCGCTGATACTAAAGTTTGCATTCAACCGCGGCTCAATACCGATCATCAGGTAATCCCGCAGGCGGCCTTCGTTGCCGCAAGTCGTGTTCAGGTCCGCCAGACCGCGGCAATCCGAATCGACGTTCAAACGGTTCGGGCGTTGCGATGAGTTTGAGCTTTGACGCCACCAATCGCGCGAAAAATAGTTTGAGTAAAAATTGGTCGTCAAATTGATTTTTGACGTAAAAACACCAACGTGCTGCAATGCGAAACCATAGCGCCGCGTGTTGAAAAAGTCGTTTTTGAAGATATTGCCGCGCGCTTTGGCCGCAAATTCGGCTTCGGTTGCGCCTGTGTAAGTCAGATTCGAATCTTCACGAAAAAAGGTATATTTGGCGGTCAAAGCGTTGTTCTGATTGAGAGCATAAGTCACTTTCGTGAAAGAGTCGTAGAGCTTAAACCTTGTGTTTTCACGAGCTCCGTCACCGCGTTTATGATTAAAATTCAAAATGCCGCCCAGCTTGCCGAACGTCCCGCCAAATCCGGCTCCGCCGTTGAAAAACCTTTGATTGCCGCCTTCAAGTTTGAAATTGAAACTGGGCTTTGCCGGCGGATTAGGGGTGAGATAATTGATCACGCCGGCGATCGTCTGCGGACCGTATGCGATCTGACCCGAACCTTTCAAAACCTCTATCGATTCGTATCGTTCCACCGGTGGATGATAATACGAAGCATTGTCGCCGTAGGGCGCATAGCTCAAAGGCATTCCGTCTTCGAGCAGCAAAACTTTAGTCGAACGTGTCGGGTTCGTGCCGCGAATACCGATGTTAGGGCGCAATCCGAAACCCTCTTCGTCGCGGACGTTGACACCCGATATTTTCCTGAGAGCCTCCGAGAAATTGAAGACGCGGCTGCTTTCCAGGGTACGCGCATCGATCCGCTCGATCGAGCCGGGAATTTCCGTCAAACTTTCCGGAGTTCCGGTGAGATAACTTGAGGTGACGGAGACCTCGGCCGCGACCGTTTCCGGTTTCAATACCAGATCGAGTCGTTCGTTTGTAGAGAAAATCATATCCCGCGAAATCGCTCCGAAGGCCTTCGCCGATACGCTGATTCGGTATCTGCCCTGCGGTAAACTCAGGAACGCAAATGTTCCGTCTATATCCGTTACCGTTTCCTGAACGAATCGTACATCCTGTCGTGATACGATTATGGCGGCACCCTGCACGATGTCGCCATTGGAATCGACGACTCGGCCTTCGAGTTTGGCACTGGATTGTCCGAAGCCAATAACAATAAGGGTCGCAGCCATACAACAAGTGCCTAGAAATCTAGAAAAAATATTCTGCATAAAATCTCCAATTGTTCGGCCGCCAACGCCCAACAAAGAAATCTGAATCGATCAACGCCGGTACCGGTCTTCTTATTGAAAATGATTTTCAATTTCAGTTTCATATTAAACCGAAATTTTTGTGAATGTCAAAAGCGCAGAGTAATTTTAAACGCAGAGACGCAGAGAAAATCAGGAGATAACTCTTTTTCTCTCTGGGCCTCCGCGTCTCTGCGTTGAATTCCTAATATTTCCCTGCGAAGTTGGGCGGGCGTTTTTCGAAGAATGCGGCTACGCCTTCCTTGAAATCGGCGGATTTGCCCGATTCGATCTGGCAAGCGTGTTCTAGTTCAAGCTGTTCGGAGAGTGTGTTTGAGAAGGTGGCGTTGAGCATTTTCTTGATGCGTCCGATCGAACCGGTTGGGCCGGCGGCGAGCTTTGCGGCCAACTTCCCTGCTTCTTCAAGCAACGCATCAGCCGGGACGATGCGATTGATCATGCCGATCTGCAGTGCACGGTTTGCATCGACGGTTCCTCCCGTCATGAAAAGCTCGGCGGCGATCTTTTCGCCAACGGCTCGCGGCAGAAAGAACGTCCCGCCGCAATCGGGCGAAAGGCCGATGCGGACAAACGCCTCGTTAAAACTCGCGTCTTCGGCAGCTACAATAAGGTCGCAGGCGAGAGCGAAATTCGTTCCCGCACCGGCGCATACTCCGTTAACAGCAGCTATGAAAGGGATCGGCGTTTCACGAATTAGCACTATCACGTCGTGCAAAGCTTTTAGCGGGTCTTCGAGAAAAGCCTCTATACGGCCCTCTTTTTTCCACATCGACTGCATTTCACGCAGATCGCCGCCTGAACAAAATGCCCGCCCGGAGCCCGTGAGAATGACCGCCCTTGCATTATCAGCGATCGCTTTTTCGAACGCCGACCGAAGATCCAGCGATAACTGCAGAGAAAGTGCATTCAAAGCGTCCGGGCGGTTCATCTGAACTGTCGCTACGTTTTTTTCAAGAGTGTAAATTACGGTTTCAAAGCTCATAAGGAGGTAGTTAGCCGCAAAAAAGCACAAAATGCTCAAAGTACTTATAAACTTTCTTCTGCTTTTGTTTTTGAGCTTCTTGCGCCTTTTGCGGCTATAAATTAAGCAAATTTCGCGCGCGACCGGCTCGCCTCGTGGCATTCGCGGCAGAGTACGGAGCGGCCGACTTTAGGTTGAAACGGCACCTGATCGTGCTTGCCGCAATGATCGCAGACGATCTCGAATCGCCTCGGAGCGTCGGCACCAACCGCCGCTTTTTTGCCACGGCATTTCTGGCACCGCTGCGGCGGCATCATATTACGCTGATAGAAGGTCTCTTGTTCTTTTTCGGTGAAAAGAAAGGTGTCTTTACACTGAACACAAGATGTTTCCACGTCCGGCATAGCAGTTTCTCCTGTTTGAGGTAGATAATAATTGCATCTTATCACAACCGGCTTCCTAACCGTCAAAGCTTAGGGATTGGCTAGCTCAGCGATGTGACTTTTTACCGTTTGGCCGAGTGTTTCGAGGTTGTAGCCGCCCTCAAGACACGACACGACGCGGCCATTGCACGCTTCGTCAGCCCATTCCTTTACGGTCCGCGTCATCGAAACGTAATCGGGGTCTTCGAGTTGAAGTTGGCCGAGCGGATCGGTTAGATGAGCGTCGAATCCGGCCGAGATAAAGATCATGTCCGGTTTCATTTTTGCCGAAATATCACCGATCGCGGATTCGAACATTTCCTTTTGAACACGCGCGAGGGTGTACGCACGCATCGGCACATTTAGTGTCGTGCCCAGGCCACGGCTGTGCCCGGTTTCGCCCTTAGCTCCGGTGCCGGGATACCATGGATATTGGTGCATCGAAAAAAAGAAAACGCTCGGATCGGTATAGAAAATTCCCTGCGTGCCGTTGCCGTGATGAACGTCCCAATCGATGATCGCCACGAGGTCGATCTCTGCAAATTTATTCTGTGCATAGCGGGCAGCGACGGCGACGTTATTGAAAAGACAAAAGCCCATCGCGTTCTCGGCCGTCGCGTGATGCCCCGGTGGACGCACAGCGACAAAAGCATTTCTCGCCTCGCCCTGCATTACGGCATCGACCGCACGGCACGCTCCGCCAGCCGCAAAAAGGGACGCGTCGAAGGACTTCATGGATATCGTCGTATCGGCATCCAGCCGGTCGTGCCCCGCGGCAAAAGCGTTTTCAACCCTCTGAAAATGCTCTTTCGTATGCGCCGCCTGGACAATTCCCTGCTGAGCCTTTTCCGGCGTGATCTCAACCAGATCGTCCCAGAATTTTTTGTCTTTTTGCAGGGCATCGATCACGACACGGTATCGCTCCGGCGTCTCGGGATGGCCGGGGCCGGTGTCGTGCTTTTCGTAAATCGGGTGGTGAACAACCGCTGTTTTCATACGATCGAATTTATCATAACGTAGAACTTGAACGCGGATTATGCGGATCTAGCAGATTTGCGCTGATAACATCAATATTTCAGATCCGGTTTATCCGCTTGATTCGTTAAATCCGCGTTCAAACAAATCTTAGATAAATGCAGTTTCGTGAAGCAACTCGCCTTTTGCAAAACGGTTGATATGCAAGCACGAAACGTCGAGAAAACTGGCCTTGCCGTCGAGGATAATCTCGCTCAAGGCCCGTCCGGTCGCGGGCGAGTGCATTACGCCGTGGCCGGAAAAGCCGTTGGCGAGATACAACCCTTCCACATCGCATCCCCCGAGGATCGCGTGGTGATCGGGCGTGTTTTCGTACAATCCGGCCCGGCATTTTTCGCGGATAACCTCGCTATTGTAAAGAAACGGTGCACGATGTTTTGCACGTTCTCAAGAACCCACCGATCGATGCGGTGAAGACGCGCTCGGGCCTGATCTACAAGAAGCTGAACAGCGTCCCCGGCGGAACGCCGGCGAGCCGCAACGACACCGTGATGATCA
>JANNGV010000325.1:0-11801 GCA_031404055.1 Chloracidobacterium sp. | reverse complement strand
CGGACGGCTCAAACTCCGCGATAGTAAGGTGCTTTTCAATTGATTACCTGGATCAGGCCCACCTTTATAAGGTCGTCAATTCCCACATTTTTCCGAAACATTCGCAAATGCAGCCGGTGCTGCACGACATTTACGCGTATTTTCGCGAAGTTTTGCCCAGTTTTCGCTGGAGCGAGCAGAAATTTGCGTCACTTTATCCTCTACATCCCGTGATTCTCGAGGTCGCACCGTACGTACGGCTTTACGTCCACGATTTTGCTCTGCTCGGATTCGCATCGGAGGCTGGCGAAAAGATCCTCGGCCGTCCATCAAATTCGCTCATCGCCCTTGACGAAGTCTACGATAACGCGGAGAACGGGCTGCGCAAGATCGAGGATTTGAATGAAGCTTTCAACGCTTACGACACTTTGAATTCCACGGTTGTCGGAAAGATCCCGGTCATGCAGCGCCTCCAGGCAAAGCTTATCTTAAAGGCTTTATTGCTTTTATCATTGGACGGTCAAGGTGCGACGGCAAGCGATATTTGCGCATCCGTGTTGATTTTTGAGGAGTCGGATCCGGGTAAAGCGGTAATTACGGTCGAAGATCTTTTGCGACGATTCGCCGAGGCCTTACCTGAAGAATTCCGGGTTGTGGCTGAAGAAGGCGTCGAGACACGGTACAGTTTTAAGGTCAGCAGCAAAGAAAACCTGAACAATGCCCTTACCGAAGCGCTTATGGAGGTTTCCGCCGATACCGTTCCCGGAATCATGCGTCGCGTGTTTCAGGAACGTTTTTCGGATACGGGGCAGTCAGCCGGTTCCGAAGAGCCGGGTAAGGACTGGATATATTCGCAAATCGTTTGGCGAGGCGGAGTGCGGCGGGGACGCATTTTATGGAAATCGAACGATGACACCGTTTTGCCCCAAGAAACTGCCGCCGCGTCGAATGCAGCCGATTGGGAGGTTTTCATAGATTTGAGCAACGGCCAGAGTCCTTTGCCGGAGAGTGTCGGGGAGGTCTCAAGGGTTACGTGGAAGCCCGACCCGCTTCGCACGGACGAGGTTGATAAACTGCGCAGCTTTTACGCCTTGAGCACTAACAGCGATCTGCGGGAAAAGTTCAGCGAGCAGATAAGGGCCTCGGTTCACGCTCACTCGATCGCCGTTGAAAAAATACTTAACCGAAGCTTTCTCGAGGACGGAAAGCTGATTATCGACGGTTTCGATTATAACTTTACCGAAGAGGCCCGGTCAGCACAGAACTTGTCCGAGTTATTTTCTGCCATGCTCGAACCGCTTTTCGA
This sequence comes from Chloracidobacterium sp., assembly GCA_031404055.1. Taxonomy (GTDB): domain Bacteria; phylum Acidobacteriota; class Blastocatellia; order Pyrinomonadales; family Pyrinomonadaceae; genus OLB17. Next base: position 10,516 of record JANNGV010000325.1, on the reverse strand, counting down.
GACGAGGTATCCGGCGCATCCGTATTTTACCCGAACCCTTGACTACGGCGACGTTGCCGCTATCGTTACGGATCTCTATAACGGAACACGCCAGGACCTGGCCGATGTGCAAAGCCGTGCCCAAACCTTCGCCTTTCCCCTGGGATTGGTGCGGCTTGAAGGAACTTCGTTTGTTCCCGAGTCGATTGAGCGGCTTGCATCTTTGCCGATCGTGGTCGAGATTCTTAATCTTGTAGCTTCCAGCGGGGAGAAACCGGTATCTTTGACCGACGTATTCGCCCAACTTCGCAAAGGCCCCAACGGCCTTGTACGGGAAGCTCAGCAGATGGTGCTTACAGCGCTCGTTGCCCAGCGTCAGATCGAATTTGTCACATCTTCTGGCAACCGCATCAACCGGCGTTCCCTGGACCTGAAGATCATATGGGACGACATCGTTGGAATCGCAAAACCGGTTGAGAGTTCGTTCTCGGTCGAGAAACTAAAGCGGTGGGCCGTTTTGTTTGTTAGGGAAGGCGAGTTTCAATCGCTTGACAGGCCTCAGGACCGTGAAGCATTGCAGACGGCTTTTGCGAAATGGACACAGGACTGGAAAGGTTCCAGAATTCTGGAGCGTTTTGCGCAGCTGCCTGACGATATGCTGAATGTCCGCATATGGCAATTGTCGGCGCGTGTGGCAAAGACGTTTGGCTCGGTGGCAGAAAGTATCGAGTCTGCATCCGAAGGCTCGATGCCGCTTGAGGAATGTCTTGACGCCATAGCTGATGCTTTCTCCGAATCCGAAACGGAGCTTAAGGCTTGTCAAAACGAACTCGAGGTCCTGTCAAGCTTTATCAAGGGTGCGGAATTGCGTAACGAAATTCGGTCATATCTCGCGGTGTGCGAAATCACGCAAGACGCGAATATAGAAGAAACAAGGCAAAGAGTCGTCGGGTTGGTTGACGCGGCATACGCTGAGCCGGGCGACGCAATAAACCGCGAGATGGGCTATGTCTGGGAAAAATTTAAGCGGGAATTCTCGGAGCATTTTGACGAGCGTCACGCGGCGGTCATGAGATCACCCGATCTTAAGGCACAGCTAAACGAAACTTTGCGAGGCGACCAATGGTGGGAGTTTGAGATGCTTTCGGGCATACCTATATTTGACTCTCACTTTTTGACAAACGCCAATGAATATCGCCGCCGAATAACTGAATTGGACTGCAGGATCGATTCTAAACAGATTCTGGAACGTCAGCCGTTCTGCCTCTGTGCGTTCTCTCTGAACAAAAGTGTCGATTCCAGCCATTTGCCTAAAATGCTGAACGACACGGTCAATGAAGGCCTTCGATCCTTCCGAAAGACTCTGCTGAATAATAGCGACGATCTCATCAAATCGCTCGAAGCGCTTTCGGACGAAACGAAAGATCCTGATCTCGAAGAAAGTTCAAAACGGCTTATAAAGGCCTTGAATAGCGGAACGGAAATTCCGCCGCTGACAGATCTGCAGCTAAAGATCGTGCGCGAGATATTCAGCGAAAACATGACCGGCGAAAAATTTTCCAAAGCGCGCCCTAAATCTCCGGCGTCCGCACCTGCCAGACCAAAATCAACGGTACACGACTCGCTTGCGGATCTAACGGACGAATTTAGCGACGACGCCGTTGTTATAAACATCTAAAGCTCAGAGAAAATTCCACGCTTCATTTCCGGCTGTAAGTTTCCACATCCCGGCGTTTCGTCTATATTCTATGGTATGCAAAGCGTATCCATAATCGGTATCGGACGCCTCGGAGGAGCACTTGCCCTGGCACTGGCAAACGCGGGCTACCGGATAGAAAATCTCATTTACCGATCACGGTCCATTGCGGTCGAAATTTCTGAACGCATATCGCCGTCTCCACAATTGATCTCGTTTGACGATCTTGACGACCTCAATTCGGACATCATCTTTATCACATCGGCCGATCCCGAAATAGGGTTGATTTCGTCGCAAATCGCCGCGAAAGTAAAACGGAATTCTCTTGTATTCCATGCCAGCGGCTCGCTTTCCTCGGAGATTTTGTCCGATCTTGCGGAGGCCGGCTGCGGAACGGGTTCAATGCATCCACTGGTATCGATCAGCAATCCCATGCGGGGGAGCGAGCGATTTGCCGGCGCATATTTTTGTGTCGAAGGGCGTGATGATGCCGTTGCTGCCGCCAAAGAGATGATTGCGAGGCTGGGCGGCCAGTCTTTTTCGATCGACACCCGGTTCAAATCGCTCTATCACGCCTCGGCTGTTACAGCGTCCGGCCATCTTGTAGCTTTGATCGACATCGCCGTTGAAATGCTCTCGAAGTGCGGAATTGAACCTGGCGAGGCGAAGTCTATTTTGATGCCGTTGATCAAGAGCACAGTCGAAAATTTGGGGAGTCAAAGCAGTGAAGACGCCCTTACCGGGACATTCGCCAGGGGTGATTCGGAGGCTTTCGATAGGCATTTGAATTCATTAACAGACAACGTTTCTGATGAAGTCCGTCAAGTATATCTTGAATTAGCCGGCAGGTCGCTAGACCTCGCGGAGCGGCACGGGTCGGCCGCGGACGGCTATCAAAAGATCAGAAACGGGATAAAATTAGCACTACTGCCAGGCAAATGATAAAATAGGTGTACGATCAAGATGGCAGTTATGGTTAAGAAGAAAGAAGAGTTTAAGAAGGAAAAGGAAATTTTCCTTGAGCACATCCAAAAGTCAGGACTGCGCCGCACGGCACAGCGTGATCTGATTATGGAGATCTTTCTGCGAACCGAGGACCACCTTACAAGCGAAGATCTCTATTGGCTGGTTCAAAAAGACGATCAGACCGTCGGCCATACGACCGTCTATCGCACCTTGAAATTGTTGACTGAAGCCGGCCTTGCACGAGAGGTGCGGTTCGGCGACAACAAAACATATTACGAGCACCATTACAATCATGATCATCATGACCACATGATCTGTACCGAGTGCGGCAAGGTGATCGAGTTCTTTTCGCAGGCAATTGAATCGATGCAGGATGAAATGGCGGACAAACTTGGCTTCCGTCCCACGCATCACAGTTTGCGAATGTGGGGCGTGTGTTCAGATTGTCAGAAGAAAAGTGAGACGCATACTACGCCTTCCGGAGCGCAGCCGCGGGTGCGGATGAGATCGGTAAGCAGTGGTTAAAAAAGGGGAGTTTTATAATGTCGGTGGCACAAATTACTTTTCAACGCGAAGATCGGGAAGGGATCGTCGCGGTTGGCAGCTATCTCGCGGATGCCGCGAAACGCTTCGGCGTCAGATTCGAAGATGATTGTGTGCAGGGCGACGACACCCATTTTTGTTCGGTCAGTGTAGTGAGCGGGGAAGTGAATTTGTCGCCGCTGACATCGGTGGAGACAGAACATTTCTCTGCCAACGGGCGTAAGAATAGCGAGCGCCTTGCGTGTCAGACAAAAATCGAGACCGAGGGAGACGTAGTTATTATGACCACAGAAAAGAAAGAGAATACCGCCGGCGAACCAGAGGTTGAAAAGCAAAACGAGCAGTACAAGAAAGATTTTACCGAGCTGCCGCTTGAGAAGAAGCTAGCAACGCTGGTTCAGCTTGAAGCTATTGCGCTCGGCGAAACGGTGTCTTTTATCATGAACTCGCCTTATCTGGTCTTCGATAAAGTGATGGACGTGATGGCCGAGTTTGGTTTGAAGAAAGAAGAAGAGAGCAAAAAGGCCGCGAGACCGAAGGAACACGACTCGTCAACCGGTAACGACGCCCCTTCAGGTGCCAGCAAGAAAACCACTACACGAAAGCGGGACGCAAAACCAACATCCGGCGAATAACACGTCGGATAAGTTTTATACTTTGTGAGCGAAAACAAGCTTCAAAAAAAGGGCCCGGGTTCGATCAAGGAAAGGGGCCAATATTTTTTGGCATTCGGCGTCGTCGCTTCAATGCTCCTTGTTGCCGGCTTTCCGGTTTTCGTGATCTTTTTTTTCGGCGTTTTTGCTTTTTTTCTTTTTAAGATGTTTGCCTCGGGCACGCGTAATGAAACCCGCGATATTTTCGAGTTTTATTTGTCCGCCAATGAGATGCTCCGCGATGACGGCCGCAATTGGTTCGGGTTTGAGATCAAGGACTCGATAGCACGCGGTGAAAGCATCCTTAACAGAATGAGCGGAGCTCCGCCGCTTGTTTATTTTGCTCTCGGCGCCCTCTACAACAAGATTGGCGACCATCAGGCAGCAGTCAACTGTCTATCGCACGTTATCGAAAATGATGGTGCGAATGAGTCGTCGTACGTGTACCCTTCCCAAGAACTACGAAACTACGTAAAGGTCTTGCGGAAGATCGAACGCGATCCGGCGGATGCTCCGCTGACTTCCGCTTCGATTCGTGCGTTGGAAAGAACACGTAAACTTCGCGGAAAAGCTTTGCTGGAAGAGAGCCGTTCGGCCTTTGCGAAAAACAACGTCGGCGATCAGGTCCCGGTGATAGATAATTCTCATTCTTTACCGGCTCGTCCGGTTAAGCACGAACCGGTTCGCCGCAGCGTGACCGATAGCATGTTTGAAGCTTTTGACAGATCTGTCGCACCTCAGAACGGAGCATCTGTACCACCGCCCGAATCGCGCAACCGAAACGATAGCTCGAAACGACCGAAAAAGGACCCGTTCGCCGACCGAAAACCCATCTCCGAAGTTCTTCACGATATCTACGACAAAAACGTCCAGTGACGACCTGATCCGGTCGCTACCGCTTGCGGTTTTGACAAGAGCATGCGCTATTTGGCGTTCTTTTTTATTTAAAAGATTATTTCAAACCGAAGAACTTTCGGATCGAGGTCAGCACACCTTTATCGCTCTTTGTTTCATCTTTGTCTTGTTCTTTGTTTCCCGGATTTAGCAGCAGTCTTCGTTCTTCGACAAGTTCGCAAATCGATTTAACCAGATCTGGATTTGCCTCGAAGATCGGTTTCAGAGCGCTCTTATTTATCTGAACAACCTGTGTTTCTTCGACGGCAACGACGGTTGCGGATCGCGGCTCTCCGGTGAGGAGGCTCATTTCTCCGAAATAGTCGCTTTCACGCAGGGTATTGATCGTTTTTACTTCCGTTCCCTGGAGAATCTGCACCTCAACGGCACCGCGCGTGATGACGAACATCGAATTTCCTTCCTGGCCTCTGCGGACGATCGCTTCGCCGGGAGCGTACACGCGATCCTTAGATGCGTGGGCTAGTTTCTCAAGCTCTTCGTCCGAAAGCGGAGCAAAGATGGGGATTCCGCTCAGCCGTTCTGAGGTTGAATGCAGATATTCGTCAAGTGTTTTCTCGTCCGGCTTTGTTTCGATATGAACCGTTCGTGTCGGGAAGGCGAAATCGATCTTTTCGCGATGAAAAACGTACCAGATACGCTGCCGGATCAGAGCGTCGGTATCATTGAACTTTGCATAATCTTCGGCCCAGTATTTTACTTCCCAATCTATTCCGCTTTCGCCCAGATTCACGATTCTTACGATCGGCCGGATCTTTGGCGAGACGTTTTCAACCTGCCGCACGGCTTCGCGGACAACCTGGATGGTCTTAGAAGGAGAGTTGACATAAAGTGTATTAAAGAAGACGAGCCGAGCATTTAAATTATCTCGCGGGGCGACTTCGATCGTTTCCTTGCCCATTACGGAATTGCTCATTACGAGAAGTTTGTTCTGAAATGTTCGAATCTTTACACCGCGCCACGATACTCCTTCAACAACCCCGACGCCGCGATTGGAAAATGAGACAACGTCGCCCACCTGAAAGGGCTGGTCGGCCTGCAGGGCAATTCCCGCGAACAAGTTTCCCAACGTGTCCTGAAGAGCAAGGCCGACGACGATACCTATTATCGCGGAACCGGTAAATAAAGGTGCCAATTGGACATCAGGATATTGCGACTGAAAGATGATAAAAAACGCAACGACGTAAATTATCATCGACAGGACCGTTTTTAGCAGCGAGGAGATTTCGGACTGCCCCGATCTGCCCAATGCGGTCTGAAAGATCAAATAGGTGATGAAGCGGACGAACGATATTACCAAAGCCAGCCAAAGTAATATCTTTATTATGCGGAACAGGTTGATGACCAGGCTTACCGTAGTGGCGGACATCATGCTCGGCTCGGAATCGTTTGACGTAAGCAGTTTTCCGTCCGCATTCATCTTTAAGGCAAACTGCGGCAGAACGAATTCTTTCAGTACGCTTTCCAATATCGGGAAGGCAATCAGCACGAGAATTACAATGCCGGAAAATGCGACGAAAAAGACTGCTTTTCTTTGAAATTCAGAGGCAGGCATAAAGTTGTTTCGCTAAAACATATCAGTAATCGTTTTTCCAATCAATAAAAGCGAAAGGACGGAGACGGTTAAAGTGATCGTCCAGGCAAATATATTGAAGACGAGGGTGTTCTTGTATTTGCCCATGATCTCAGCGTTGTTCGCGAGCTTAACAACCGCACCGAGAATGATTGGCAGCAGCAGCCCGTTTATACATTGAGTAAAGAGAAGCAGCTTTATTTGCGGTATGCCGGGAATCATCGCGGTTAATCCGCCGACAAGGATGAGCAGCGTGAAGGTGCCGAGAAATATCGGCGCCTCGCGGAAAGATCTCGAAAGTCCTTTTTCAAAGCCGAGTGCCTCGCTGATGGAATAGGCGGTCGAGAGCGGGAGAACGCCCATGGCGAGCATCGCGGCACCGAAAAGCCCGACGGCAAAAAGATATTTGGCATACTTTCCGGCTATCGGAGCAAGCGATTCGGCGGCAGTCCCGGCGGAGTCAATGCTGAAAATGCCCTGCGCGTGCAGCGTCGCCGCGGTCGAGATCATAATAAATGCCGCGATCGTACAGGCGAAGATCGTCCCGACAATTACGTCGGCCCGGACAAGCGGGAGATCGTCCTTGTCCATGCCTTTCTCAACTACCGAAGATTGCACGAAAACCTGCATGAAGGGCGTGATGGTCGTGCCGATAAGAGCCATTATCGTGAACAGGTAAACCGTGTCGAGGCTGAAAGTAGGCTCAACAAACCCGGCGGCCGCCTCGGACCACTCGGGCTCGGCGAGAAATGCCGAAATCAGATATGAAAAAAAGACGAGAGACATTGCCAGAAAGACGCGTTCGACGCGCTTCTGCGAACCTTTAACGACCAGCCACCAAATAAATCCCCCAGCGAGTGGAATTGCGATATAGCGCGAAAGGCCGAGCAGTTCAGATGCCTGAGCAATGCCGACAAACTCGGAGATAATTACGCCGGTATTGGCGACGAGAAGTGCGAGCATCACAAATGCCGTCCAGCGAACGCCGAATTGCTCTCGGATCAAATCGGCCAGTCCCTGACCGGTGACGACACCCATACGCACGCACATTTCCTGTACGACAATCAGGCTGATCGTCATCGGGATAAATACCCAGAGGAGGGAATAACCATATCCCGCACCGGCGCTCGAATACGTCGCGATGCCGCTCGCGTCATTTCCCGCGTTTGCGGCTATGATTCCGGGGCCCAGGATAGCGATGTAGGTAAGAAAGCGGTATTCAGACAACGTCCGCCGAAGCCGAGCGAAAAAATTCCGCGTAGCTCGCACCATCTGTTTCGGTGTAAGGCTTGATAAAGACATTGCCGTAACTGTCGCAGTCAATCATATTCTAAAATTATTCGAGGGAATTCGCTGACTGAAAAACTGAATATAGCTTTTCTGACGATATTTGGAAAGCTGTCGAAGCAGCTTAAAACAATCAGTTGTATTGTTTAGAAGCAGTCTTGACGCCAGATTCTAAAACGGGGCGGGCAAGACCGCCTCTAAACGAGCAGTCACTGTCGGTCTGCAATAGCGGGGCAGCGGATTATCAAATCACTAGAAATTTGGTAAAGTGCGACCATGAAGATCATTCGAACAAAGCTGTTTTTGGCCAAACTGATTCTTGCATCTCTTGTTTTCCCGGGCCTTTCGTTCAATTCATTTGTTTATGGCTCGTCGCCCGCGCCGGTTCGCGGACGGCATGCAATGGTCGCCTCTCAGCACGAGCTTGCTTCCAAAATTGGCGCGGATATATTGAAGAAAGGCGGAAATGCCGTGGATGCGGCAATTGCGGTCGGGCTGGCGTTGGCGGTCGTTTATCCGGAAGCGGGAAACATCGGCGGCGGCGGCTTTATGCTGATTCGTCGGAAGAACGGGAAAAATTTCGCAATCGATTATCGTGAAATGGCTCCTGCCGCCGCCCACCGCGATGTTTTTGTTGACAAGGACGGCAGCCTGATTCGCGGCGAAGGAGGTTCGACAATAGGTTATCGTGCTTCGGGCGTACCCGGAACAATCGCGGGCTTTGACCTTGCGTTCAAAAAACATGGATCGGGTAAGATTAGTTGGCGCGAGTTGGTTGAACCGGCCCGCCGCCTTGCACAAAACGGATATGTGCTCAGTCATCGACTCGCATCCCTTTTCGTAAGTTATAAAGAACACCTGGCAAAATATCCGGACAGCAATCGAATATTCCTTAACAACGGCAATTTTTATAAAGAAGGTGAGCTTTTTAAGCAGCCGGAGCTTGGAGCAACGCTCGCGCGGATTCAAATTCAGGGTGCAAAGGAATTCTATACCGGCAAAACCGCCGCGCTGATCGCCGCCGACATGAAGGCGAACGGCGGATTGATCACGCTTGAAGATTTGAAGAATTACGTCGCCAAAGAGCGCGAGCCGCTCCGTGGAAACTACCGGGGGCACGAGATCATAACGATGCCGCCGCCAAGCTCTGGCGGGGTTTTAATGTTGCAAGTGCTGAACATTCTGGAAGCATACGACCTCAAGGCGATGGGCCACAATTCGGCCGCCAAACTTCATTTATTTACGGAAGCCTCGCGTAGGGCATTTGCCGATCGTTCCGAATACATGGCTGACCCGGACTTTGCAGACGTGCCGACTGGAGCTTTAATCGGTAAGAATTATGCCGCGAAACTGCGCGAAAAACTTGACCTTAAACGCGCCACGCCGAGCAGTAAATTAAAGCCTGGGACATTGATGGGCACCGAAGGAATGGAGACGACCCATTTTACGGTTGTTGATGTAGACGGTAATGTGGTGACAAACACTTACACCATCAACGATCTTTACGGCTCGCGTGTAACCGCAGAAGGGACGGGAATCCTACTAAATGACGAAATGGACGACTTTGCCGCTCGGCCAGGAAAACCGAATCTATTTGGCTTGATCCAGGGCGAGCGCAACAAAGTTCAGGGCGGCAAGCGTCCACTGTCATCGATGACCCCGACGATAGTTCTCAAAAAAGACGGCACGGTTTGGTTTGCCTTAGGTGCGCGGGGAGGGCCGCGGATCATTTCTGCGGTGATGCAGTCGGTAATCAACGTGATCGATTACGGAATGAATATTCAGGAGGCGATCGATGCCCCAAGAATACATCATCAATGGATTCCGGATGAGATAATGTATGAGCAGTTCGGGTTATCCGCCGACACGATGAACGTGCTATCCGGCTATGGTCACAAGTTCGTTGACAGGCCGGGCAGCATTGCGTCTGCGACGGGAATTATGATCTCCGATGACGGCGTTCGGCTGGGCGCAATTGATTCGAGAAGCGATGGGGCAGCGATCGGTTATTAGGGTTCCCGGTCCTTCTTCAAGAGTTTCGTCGTGCCTTCGACAACACTTCCGGGGCCAACAAGATCACCCGTATCGGGCGCCCGCCACGAACCCATGGGAGCAGCGTATTCCGTCGCCGACTGTTGCCGCTGAGGCGGTAAAGCGGCCGCGTTGGGATTGCCGTAAAGTGCGGCCGGCTGCGGAAGCGGAACATCCTGGATCGGCATTCGCATCAATTGTTTCGATGAAGGCAGAAACACCAAGGATCCAATTAGAATAAGAAGCGCCCCGAAAACTCCGGTTACCGCACACAAGCCCGCCAGCTCGTCCACATCCAGAATGCCCCAGACCGAGGTCATAAACATTGTAAAGAAAATAAACCAGGCGACACTGAACATGACGCCATTTTTCCTATTGAAGAATGTTTTGTTCTTCTGAAGGGCAGCCAACTGCGGCAGTACGCCGCCGTTCGCCAGCAATTCGGTCACGATTGCAAGTTGAAACCCGCAGCGTGAACAGAATTTGGTTTCCTCCGAAACCTGTTGTTGGCCGCAACGAGGGCAATGCATTTAGTCTCTCCGGAAATCAGTTTCGTCAGACCCAATCTCAAACGAATTTTTACACGAAAAAGTTCGCAATGCAATAGAGTTATCAGGCAAGTGCCGTCCTAATCATGTGGTGTGAATGTCAAGGCAACCACTGCCTCTCGGCTTTCTACGCGAATCTCGGCTATCTCGGCTATCTCGGCGATAAGATCTTTCAAACGCGGAGGCGGCTGAGAAAGACGCGGAGAAAGCTGAGAGGCAACAGTGCCCGGAGACCCGGAATTAAATACGAGGGAGCTTTTTTGATGAAAATAATTGAAATACGGCGAACGCCCGGCCTTGAAAATGAGCCGAGCGTGAAATGGTGTCA
>JANNGV010000324.1:0-1578 GCA_031404055.1 Chloracidobacterium sp. | reverse complement strand
CTTTTCGCAGTACAAAACGTGTTTGCGGCAGGCAGCCTTCGGCGGAATCAACGAGCAAGACAATTCCGTCAACCATCTTCAAGACGCGTTCCACCTCGCCGACAAAAACGGCGTGGCCCGGCGTATCGACGATGTTAATTTTGTAGTCGCCGTAACGCACCGACGTGTTTTTCGCCATGATGGTGATGCCGCGTTCCTTTTCGAGGTCCATTGAATCCATTACACGTTCGACAACTGTCTCGTTGTCGCGATAAGTGCCGGATTGCTGGAGCATTGCATCGACCAAAGTGGTCTTGCCGTGGTCAACGTGTGCGATGATGGCGATATTGCGTATATTTTCTTTGCTGATCATAGTCGTAATTCCTTCGTTAAAGACAAACGAATATAATGACGCATTCATAAAGGAAAGGCAATTGAGGCAATTTGATTAGGTAAAGGAGATGTAACATGCGGATTCTATTGATCGGAGCGAGCGGTACTATCGGAAAGCGAATTTACGACGAGTTCAGCCAAAAACACGAGATCATCAGGGCAAGCCGAAGCGGTGAAGACGCCGTCGTGGATATTACCTCCGCTGAATCGATCGAACAAATGTATAAGACAGCAGAGAATGTTGATGCGGTAATCTGTGCGGCGGGACCCGCGAAATTCGCGGCATTTGCCGAAATGACCGAGGAAGACATTTATGTAGGCATTCGCGGAAAGTTGATGGGCCAGGTCAACCTTGTGAGGATCGGCCAAAAATATATCAGTGACAACGGGTCATTTACATTGACGACCGGAATACTTGCCGATGATCCGATAGCCGGTTCCGCTGCCGTTTCACTGGTCAACGGCGGCGTAAACAGTTTCGTTCTGGCCGCTGCCCAGGAATTAAAGCGGGGAATCCGCATCAACGCCGTTTGTCCGACGGTTGTCGAGGATTCGGCGGAAGCTTATGGCGATTGGTTTGCGGGATTCGATCCCGCCTCGATGCCGCGGGTCGTGAATGGATACAAGCGCAGCGTCGAAGGCCAGATAACGGGCCGAATAATAAAGATCTACTAGGGTTCTTTGAAAACCTATTCTCGGATCATGTCTTAATCGTTCTTTGTTCCTGCTTGCTCATCTTGTTCCGTGGTTTCGCTTTTACCACAGAAAAAGAGGAACAAGCAGGAATAAGAGAAACAAAACTGTGGAGAAAGTTTTAATACACACTCGGCTTAATCAAAACAAAAAAAGCCGGGCGAAACCGATTCGTCCGGCAAAGACTCGAAAAATGGAGGGTCAAATTTATCTGGCCCGGCCGTTATCGACGACCAGGTTGTTTGTTACGCTAAATACGCCAGACACTCCGTTAGCAAGAATATTCATGGTGTTGTAGTCGCCTTTAGACGATACAAAACCTTCAAGCGTCACGTGTCCGCGGTCGACGACTAACCGTACCGAAGGATTGTTCGAGTACAGATACCGGTACAATCCTCCCGATCTCGAAAGCGTTCGATACAGATTTCTCCGAATCGATTCATCAAAGCTGCCGAGCGGCAAAACCTCGATGTTGTTTACTACCTTCGTTACGCCGTCAATCCGTTTTACGAC
>JANNGV010000323.1:0-2700 GCA_031404055.1 Chloracidobacterium sp. | reverse complement strand
GTAACGAACGCGAGAAACCGCAGTGAGAAAACGATGCGTGACCGATTGGTCGGCGAGCTGCTCGATTCAACCAGCGGACGCGGAGGAGCGGTCAAGAAGAAGGACGACGTCCACCGCATGGCAGAGGCGAACAAGGCTTTTGCACACTATAGATTCTAGTAAATCGTGAATCGTCAATTGTAAATCGTTATGAGAAGAGCGATTGCGATTGACGACTTACGATTGACGATTGACGACAATGGCTAACATAAGTTTAGACAAATTTAGAAACATCGGCATTATGGCCCATATCGACGCGGGTAAAACCACGGCGACGGAGCGCATTTTGTTCTATACGGGTGTTTCGCACAAGATCGGCGAGGTCCACGAGGGAACGGCGACGATGGACTGGATGGAGCAGGAGCAAGAGCGCGGAATTACTATTACATCCGCCGCAACTACCTGTTTCTGGACACGCAATAACACCGAGCACCGCATTAATATTATCGATACACCGGGACACGTTGACTTCACGATGGAAGTTGAGCGGTCTCTTCGTGTTTTAGACGGTGCTGTCTGCGTTTTTGACGGTGTTGCCGGCGTGGAGCCGCAGTCGGAAACGGTTTGGCGTCAGGCTGATAAATACGGCGTTCCGCGTATCTGCTTTATTAACAAGCTGGATCGTGCAGGTGCTTCGTTCGACAGAAGTTTTCAGTCGATCCTCGATCGTTTAGGCGCGAATGCCGTCGCTCTACAGATCCCGATCGGCCTCGAAGACAAGTTCATCGGCGTTGTCGATCTGATCAGGATGAAGGCTTACATCTGGAACGATGAGGCCAAGGGTGCGAATTACGAAACGACCGATATTCCGGCTGACCTCGTCGATGCGGCGAAAGAAGCCCGCGAGAAGCTGGTCGAAGCGGTTTCGGCGATCGATGACGATCTGATGGCGAAGTACCTCGAAGGCGAGGAAGTTTCGGAAGCGGAAATTCGTAAAGCACTTCGCGAAGGGACGTTGGCAATGAAGATCGTTCCTGTCGTTACCGGTTCGGCATTCAAGAATAAAGGTGTCCAGACGCTGCTCGACGCGGTTGTCGACTTCCTGCCGAGCCCGCTGGATATTCCCGCTATCGAAGGTACGCATCCGAAAACCGGCGAGATCGAAAGCCGTCCGCCCGACGCAAAGGCACCGTTCTCAGGCTTGGTCTTTAAATTGATGGCAGATAAGCACTTAGGCCAGCTCGCATTTGTCAGAATTTACTCCGGTACGGTCTCGTCAGGTTCTTACGTCACCAATACAATTAAAGATTCGAAAGAGCGCGTCGGACGCCTCATGCTGATGCACGCCAATAAACGTGAAGACGTTGAAACGGCGAGCGCGGGTGAGATCGTTGCCATCGGCGGTATGAAAAATACCACCACGGGCGACACCGTTGCCGATGAAAACAAGCCGATCATCCTTGAGTCGATGGATTTCCCGGAGCCAGTCGTGCGTGTCGCGGTGGAGCCAAAAACCCGTCAGGACCAGGACAAAATGGGCATCGCGCTCAATCGTCTGGCACAGGAAGACCCCAGTTTTAGAGTTAATACCGACCACGAAACAGGCCAGACGATCATCGCCGGAATGGGCGAGCTTCACCTTGAGATCATTGTCGATCGTATGAAGCGTGAGTTTGGCGTTGAGGCGAACGTCGGTAAACCTCAGGTTGCTTACCGCGAAACGATCACGGCTTCGGCTCCCGGCAAAGAGATTTATAAGAAACAGTCGGGCGGCCGCGGTAAATTCGGGCATGTCGAGCTCGAGATCGAACCGGCTCCGGGCGAAGGTTTTGTCTTTGAAGACAAGATCTCGGGCGGCTCAATTCCGAGACAGTTTATTAAGCCGACGATGGAAGGCATCAGGGACGCGATGCAGCGTGGATATCTTGCGGGCTATGAACTCGTCGATATAAAGGTCAGGCTTCTGTTCGGTTCGTATCACGAAGTCGACTCGGACGAAATTTCATTCAAATTGGCGGGTTCGTTCGCGTTTCAGGATGCGGTTAAGAAAGCTAAACCGGTTTTGCTCGAACCGATCATGCGTATCGAAGTCGTTACGCCGGAAGAATATATGGGTGCGGTCAATGGCGATTTGAACAGACGCCGAGGGCAGATCGATAAGATGGAGCCGCGTCCGGGCAATGTTTCGATCGTGACCGCATTTGTGCCGCTGTCGGAAATGTTCGGCTACACGACCGATCTTCGTTCATCGACACAGGGCCGCGCGACATCGAGCATGCATTTTGAAAGGTACGATGAAGCTCCGCGAAACGTTGCCGAAGAGGTGATCGCAAAGATCAAGGGAACGGGAGCAGGCACTTAGTATGTTGGGTACGACGACTTCCAAAATGACGATGGTCTATTGGAAATCCGACCAGTTTTGGTTGGGTAAGCTGCTTGAGCACCCTGAAATAATGACTCAAGGCGAGTCGGTTGAAGAACTAGAAGAGAACATCAAGGATGCCTATCTCCTGATGGCGATGGATGAAGTTCCGGAGGAATATCAAGTCAAAGAAGTCTTGATATGAAGCGGAAGGATCTGATCAGAGACTTGTCGAAATCCGGCTGCGTATTATTAAGACATGGTTCGCGACACGACATTTATGTAAACCCGCGAACGGGGCAAAAGCAGCCGATACCACGACACTCGGAAGTTGATGAGAAATTGGCGAAACATATCAG
>JANNGV010000322.1:0-2878 GCA_031404055.1 Chloracidobacterium sp. | reverse complement strand
AAAAGGAACAAAAACGGAAGCGGGCGAAAAACGCTCGAATTTTCCCGGCGTTTCGTCTTGTTCATTCTGGTTCTTCTGGTTCCGTGGTAAATCTTTAACCAAGGATCGAGAGGAACAAAGCACGGACAAGATCGATCCCGCCTACCGGCGTACTCTCTTACCCATTTTCAGCTAATCTGAAACCTTATTGCGTAATTTGGGTTAAAAAGAGTCTACCGTAAAGGACGCGCAACGGGGCGCGAAGGAGCTATTCAAGTTTTTCGTTTCAAACTGACCTAAGCAGTTTCTAAAGTATTTTCTGCCAACGGCAGTGTTACCGTAAAGGTCGAGCCTTTATTCTCGCCATCGCTTTCCGCACGCACCGATCCGCCGTGTATCTCGACCAGATTTCTGACGATTGCCAATCCCAACCCCAACCCGCCGTTTTTTGTTGCGCTGGTCGTGTCTTGTCTGAACCGTTCAAAGACGAGCGGAAGAAACTCTCGGCTAATTCCCTTTCCGCTATCCTGTATATGGGTGGTCACGTATTTGCTGTCGAAGTTCGTCGAAACAAAGATGCCCGCGGCGTCCGGGCTGAACTTTATCGCGTTTGTCAGCAGATTTGTATAAATCTGCATCAACCGGTTGCGGTCGCCACTGATAAAATGCGGCCGATCGGATTCTGCAATCGCTAAATGGATATTGATATGCTTCGCTTCGGCAATTGGACGAACGGTTTCGACGGCATTAGCGACAACCTCCGCCGGATCGATTGAAACTATATCAAGCTGCAGTTTGCCGGATATGACGCGGGCCACGTCAAGCAAATCCTCGATCAGGCGATTCTGCGTTTCCGAATTCTTAATAATGGTAGTTAAGGCTTTTTTCGATTGCAGGTCGTCAAGATTTCCGCTCTTCATCAGGCGGGCCCACCCAAGTATCGAATTCAAAGGCGTCCGCAATTCGTGCGATACTGTGGCCATAAACTCATCACGCAGTCGGTTGGCTATCTCGGCCTCCCGCCGGGCGCTTTGTTCTTTTAAAATGATAACTTCTCGTTCGCTGCCGATCTCTTTAAGTTTCACATTCGCGTCGCTTAATTCAACCGTTCGCAGCTCGATCTTCTTTTCCAGGCCTTCGTTTGCCTCGATCAGATCGTTTTGGGCAACGCGGCGTTTTTTTATCTCCGAGAAAACAATTAGATTAGCCAGTCCGAGAGAGACGATTCCCGCGATACTGCTTCCGATCAGTATCCATATCGTCCACGAAAGTCTGTTGTCCAGAGCCTGCTCACGCCTCTGGAGGGTTGCGGTCTCAATACCCTTGATCCGGTCGATAGACGCCCGTATCCGATCTATCAGTTCTTTACCTTCACGCCAGGGAACTTCTTCCAAAGCGGCTTCGTAACCCCTGCTTTTTCGAATATCTATCTTTCTCGTGGCTTCATCCGCATATTCTTTCAGGGTCACTTCGAGCCGATCCAGTTCTTCCGTTTGTGCCGCATCGGCCGCGGTTAAAGTTCTAATCTGCGCTATGTTCTGGGCAACTTTAGGCTTTGCCCGATTGAATGGCTCGAGATAAGTATCGTTGCTAGTAAGCAGAAATCCGGTGGTTGCGGGTTGGATCTCCAAAGACAACGCGAGTGTTTCGTCCAGCCTTTGCATTACCTCCTGAGCATGCTTCTCCCACGTAATGGCCTGCTGAATTGAGACGGTATTCTGATAAAAGACAAAACCTATCGTTGTCAGCATCAGGAAGACAAAGAAGAGGATTATCGGTAATTTGCGTTCGAAGGTCAGAGACATTGAATAATTGCGGTCTGCGAGACCTACACGCTTACGCGCCCAAAATCGTCGTCGAGCCGTTCTATATCGTCCTCACCGAAATAGCTTCCGGTCTGTGTCTCGATAAATATCAATAGGTCTGAGCTATGGGGGTTTTCAACACGATGTGCCATTCCGGTGGCGATGTCAATAGCTTCGCCGGTTTTGACTAGAATTTCGACGCCATTTAATGTTACTTTAGCAGTGCCTTGGACGACGAACCAGTGCTCGGCCCGCTTTTTGATGCCGCTGGTAGCTAAGTCGTTTTTCCGGCAACACTTCGAGCCGTTTTACTTTGAAATTGTCTTTCTCGTCAAGGATCGTAAAGCTGCCCCACGGGCGCTGTTCGAACAACGCTGTATTCTTATCGTTTTCAGTCATATCCATTTCGTTCCGGCCAAAATATGTTCAGTTTAAACGAAAAATACCGTTCAGCCAACGCACGGCAGATGACTGTGCAGACACTGATCCTCGGCCGGCTTGTCCTGATCTTCCTTCTGCTTGTAATTACGTGGTTCTGGTACAGCCGTCGGCTCGCCCTTTCGATCGACGATTTTCCGCAAAGCATTTTTCTCGGCTTTACCGTTTCGGTTGGGCTGACGATCGTTTACTTCTTTTTGCTTAGGTTAAGCAAACGTACGCAGTGGCAGATCCGTGTACAATTTGCTCTCGACGCGCTCCTCATTACGTGGCTTGTTTGGCGGACGGGTGATCTTTCTTCCCCTTTCATTGTCCTTTACATAGTACTGATCAGCGTAACGAGCATCTTCTTGAAGCCGCTGACGACGCTGGTGATGGCCTTCGTCTGCATGGTCCTCTTTACGACGCTGACGATCCTTACCGCTCTTTCGGTAATAGAGTCCTCCGGAGCGGAATTGACACCTGCGAAGATCGCTCAAGGCATAAGTTTTCATGTAGTGGCATTTCTCGTCGTTGGGCTTCTTGCCGCCCGGCTTGCGGATAGGAGGTCGTCGGGGGATGAGCTAAAGGAAGCGACAAAGAATCTGGCGAACCTCCGCGCCCTGCACGAGCGCATTATAGAATCCATCCGCTCAGGACTAATCACCACCGACCTT
>JANNGV010000321.1:0-2327 GCA_031404055.1 Chloracidobacterium sp. | reverse complement strand
AGAAACGCCGCTGCCGGAAAGCAGTTGCAGGGCCAGCCGCCGGGTGCCGCTGCCTTCGTTGCCGATCGCAATGCGGCGTCCGCGCAGGTCCGTCAGACGATCGAGGCGGCGGTCGAGGCTAGGCAGTCTTGGGTCCTCGCGGTAGAACACCCAGACCGGTTCGTAGAACAGGCTCCCTAGCGATACCAGGCCGTCGGCGGGGTCGTCTCCGAGCAGCCCGCTCTGCACCAGCGCCACGTCCACGCCCGATTCCGGGTCGCGCTCATGCATAAGGCCCCGCCGCTGTCCTCGATCCGAACGGATATTCCGCCTGACGTAGAGCGTGTAATAATGCAGGCGTTGGAAATGGAGGCAGGGAACCGGCCCTCGTCGGTATCGGAATGGATAACCGGGCTTGAAGAGGCCGCTGAAGATGTCGAGGAAGGAAAACAGTCGGGTAGATCAAGGCTGATAGTGCTTGCTCCGGTCGCCGCCGAGGTTTATATCGACGATGAGCGAAAGGGTAGCGTCGGGAGCTCGGGCCGCGTAGTTTTGAGCGATATTCCGGCCGGACAGCATATTCTCCGAGTTTCAAAGCCAGGTGAACGCGACGACGAACGTGTCATCGAGATCCGCGAAGGTGCAAACGAGCAGGTTATACAGGCACAGTTAAAATCTAAGGTCGAGGCGGGCAGCAATCCCTCGCCATCGCAGGGAAGTAGCAGCAGCGGCGTACATTCCAGCCTAATGCCCGGTATTGTCGCCTGCTCAAACTGCAATTCGCGGTTTGCCGAAGGCGTAAAATTCTGCGGACGCTGCGGAAACCGCTCCTTTATTATGGTTAGCCCAGGTGAATCGCCGCGATCGTTTCCATGTCCGCGATGCTCAAACATGCTTCCCGAATTCTCGCGATTTTGCGGTCGCTGTGGCTTAAGCATCGGCTCAGGTTCAACCGCGGGCCTCAGTCAGCCAACCAGCTTTACCACAAACCCCACGACCTTCGCCCCGCAGCAGGCCGAGCGAATCTGCCGCCGCTGTAACGGCTCGTACCCGCCGCACATCAAATTCTGCGGCCGCTGCGGCTACAGTCTTCTTTGAGGCGATACCTTAAGAGCGTAAACACGACGGTAGGGAACTGTGTTTCTCCGGGTTGGCGTAATACAGAACACCCTTACTACCACGCGGGTTCCGCCCTTTGTGCCCGAACCACAAACACGGAACCCTATTAAGTCGCGTTTCGTTTACCAAATGCGTATAATGTCAAAACTCGATATTTGTCCTTGAGACATCACAGGAATGCGACGATGAAAATTTGCCCAACTTGCCGCAAAACGTACTCAGACGATGGTTTGAATTTTTGCCTGGACGACGGGTCGGTGCTTACGTTGGGGGGCGAACAGCTTCCTGAAACGGTGATGATAAATCAGCCGCGGTTTACCGATCCGAATACCGCGATCGGAAACGGGCCGGGAATTCAGAGCACGTACGGCAATCAGGCCGCATATTCGATGCAGCCGCAAAAGAAGTCGTCGAAGACCTGGATCTGGGTTCTTGGAATTCTGGGCTTATTGGTTCTGATATGTGGCGGCGGTTTTGCTGCATTTTTTGTTTACGTTGCATCGCTGGACACGGCCAATGTTTCGCCAAGTCCTAAACCGAGCGCTTCGCCAAGCGGAACACGCAGCACGCCAAGCCCAACGCCAACGCCTTTTGAAAAATCGCAGGTACAGAATGTCGACCTGGCGGATTGGGTGCGAAAAGACTCGGCCTTTGGTAACACGGAATTCAAGGACGGCGAATTTTTCATGGGTTCCAAACAAAAAGGCTATTATTACGTGGTGGCGGCACCGGCCGACTTCAAGACGGAATTGGCAAACACGTCGGTTGTGCTTCGGAATGTAGATGACGCAAATTCAAGCCTCGGTTACGGCTTGGTCTTTCACAGCGATACGAAGCCGCTTGAAAAGGGTTATGCATTTATTATCGATACTAAGCAGCAGAAATATCGCGTCGCCCGCCACGAGCCGGGAAAGGAGGTCGATGTGATCAATTGGACGAATTCTTCGGCGATCAATGAAGGTTCTGAGGAAAACACGCTTGAGGTAAGAGACAAGCCTGAACGCGTAGAGCTTTACATCAACGGCGAAATGGTCACTTCCATCAAAAATACATACGGCCGCAAGGGCGGTGTCGTCGGCCTTTATTCTGGCGACGCCGTCAACATCGCCTTCAAAAAACTGGAGATCGCCAAATAGTTAGTGGGTTTCGTCTGAAGTTTTATGAAAAAATGTCCACGATGCGGACAAACCTACTCGGACAAGGCGATCAACTTTTGTCTTAACGACGGC
>JANNGV010000320.1:0-2068 GCA_031404055.1 Chloracidobacterium sp. | reverse complement strand
CGAAGGAATTGGTCCAACTTGAATTGCGCCCGTTGGTCGAAGCCGGCGAAGTGCCGATCTTAGGCGGGTTTATCGCGGCCAGCCGTGGCGGCGAAACGACAACACTCGGGCGCGGCGGTTCGGATTACTCGGCTGCCCTGGTCGCGGCGGCCTTGGGTGCGGCGGAATTGCAAATTTGGACGGACGTGACCGGCGTGATGACATGCGACCCGCGTATCTGCGGCGACGCGCGGACGATTCCTGTTTTATCTTATGAAGAGGCGGCCGAACTTGCGTATTTTGGCGCGAAGGTGCTGCATCCGAAAACGATCAAACCGGCGGTCGATCACTCGATTCCTGTCCGCGTCTGCAACACTTTCGAGCCGGATAAGATCGGCACAATGGTGCTTGGTGATTCGGGCGAGACGCCGAACAAGATCAAGTCTATCGCCCACAAAAAGAACATTACAATTTTGCGTATCACCTCCGCCCGAATGCTCGGAAGCTACGGTTTTATGAGCGCCCTGTTTCAGGTTTTCGAGCGTTACCGGACGGTGATTGATGTCATTTCTACCTCCGAGGTTTCCGTTGCTCTTACGCTCGACAACACCGCCGAACTGGACAAAATAGTCACTGACCTCGAACGGCTAGGCGATGTCGAGGTCGAACCTGGCTTTGGCGTCATCTGCGTCGTCGGCGAAGGTCTGCGTGCAAGCACCGGTTTGGCGGCAAAGATATTTTCGACCATCGACGATGTAAATATTGCTCTCGTCTCGCACGGGGCTTCGAGCGTGAACTTAACGTTTGTCGTGAAGGAAGAGGTTGTCGCGAATGTTATTAAAGAGCTGCATGCGGAGCTATTTTAGTGTGATAGAATTTGGATTGAGGAAATAAGACATGTCAGTTACGGTTGAAATTGAAAACACCGCAAATCTAAAACGGGCGAGAGCCTTGTTAGGTGCTGGGAGCGATGGCGAAACATTGGAGCTCGCTCTCGAAAAAGTGATCGAGGATTATGAACCTGTCAAGTCCGTGAATTCGAGCAGAGATCTGCCCGACGAATATTGGGAGGAGCTTTTTTCCCAAACTCCGATTCTCCCGGCCGGTTCTACGAGTCAAGCAATCGTCGATGAACGAAATGAGGATAGATTCTGATGTCTTTCTGGGACAGCAGCTCTATCGTTCCGCTTTGCCTCTATGAGGCTAATTCACAAGACGCAAGGCGATTGTGGAGAAGTCCCGATAGTAAATACATTGCCTGGTTCACTCCTGTCGAGGTTATGTCGGCATTTGCCCGTTCGGAACGGACAGGAGAAATCACATATCAGCGCAGACTTGTCGCAGAGAAACTGCTGCGAAGTATTGAAAGTCGATTTGAGCTGTTCCAATCCGAGCCTCGAATTGTTGCATTGGCTCGCACTTTCCCTTCCATTTACGGTTTGCGAGCTTTGGACAGTCTTCAATTATCCGCCGCTCTCGTTTGGTGCAAGGAATTTCCGAAAGGTAAAGATTTTATTTCCGCCGACGCAAAGCTGCTGGAAGCGGCTAAAAGTTTAGGCTTCATAACTCACGATTTGTCATGACATCTTTTTTCTTCGCACACGGAGCATCGGACGGGCCGTACAGCAGGTAGTTTCGGAAAGATGCAGAAGCCCGCGCCTAAGTAAGGGCGAAATACATAAAGTTGAATGTTTCGCACTTGCTTACGCGCGGGCTTCTGCACTGAATAAATGAATCTTATCGACCTAACAAAATCCCTAATGAACATCCCTTCTGTCTCAGGCGAGGAGCAGGCTGTTGGATTTTATCTTCGCGATTATCTCGAATCGCTTGGATGGACGGTCGAGCTGCAGGCGGTTTCGGAGACGCAAAATAATGTAATTGCTTATCTGAACGACAGGCCGCGGGTGTGGCTTTCGACGCACATGGACACGGTGCCGCCGTTTATTGCGCCGACGGAGGTTGACGAGAAGATATATGGCCGTTGTTCGTGCGATGCGAAGGGGATTTTTGCGGCACAGATAGTAGCCGCGGAGGAATTGAGGGGTGAAGGGATCGAGGACATCGGGCTGCTTTACACTATTGAGGA
>JANNGV010000319.1:0-5004 GCA_031404055.1 Chloracidobacterium sp. | reverse complement strand
TTTCTTGCGCTTAGGCTGGTCAGGTCCGGCAGACCGTAAACCGCAAGCGATTGGTTCACTTCTTCCAGCGTTTCGGGTATCTCAATGCCGTTATGCCGGGTATTTAATAGCCACTCCAGATCGCGTTTGACCGATTGTTTTAGGTCCGCCAATGACTTTGAATGCGATTTTGGAGCCTCGGCGGATTCGCGCGGCTCATAATCCAGTAAACGGTCAAGGACCGATGGTGTAATTCGAACTTCGTGATCCGTGCGTGACATTAAAGAGTGTCCAAAACTGATTCAGCGGCAGACCGGCTCCGCGATTAAGCGGGGCCGATCTGCCGTGATTTTGAGAAAGCGTCGCTTTTTTCAAGTTTGCCGCGACGGGTAGTAGTGGTAATCGTTTAGCCTTTTTCGTTGGTCTTAAGGTTGTACCATTTGGTAACCCAGCCCTCGCCGGCATCGCCCACTTCTTTCTGCTGATTGTACGCGTAGCTCATCTTGGCAAAATTCAGCGACCAATTTTCCGTTGCCGGCTCACCGCCGTATCCCGGGCTGACCTGATAGCTGGATACGATAACCTGCTCAAGCTCTATTTTCATATATTCGAAAGGTGTGTCACCGGCCTTGCGGACTGTGATCGTGGCCTTTGGAAAGTGCTTGCCGGTTGCACATCTTAAAAACAGCTCCGGTGACGATTTACCGACAAATGTCGTGATCGGTATGTCGCCGAAGTTGGCTTGTCCCGTACCGCCGCCGCCGCCGAGGGCCATTGAACCGGACTGGGAAACCGAAAAATTAAAGCTCTGCAGGTCAAATTCACCTTTGTGACTCGAATCCTGGCTTTCACCGGGAATCTCGTCAATCTTCAGAAAAGCATCTATATTCGAGGGCATATCTTTATCTCCTTTTTATCTTCAAAAATGTTCTACTCATAATTCCCAGCTTTCTTTCTTAAAGGCGTAAGCCTCTTGAAATCAGCTTTTTACTCTCAATAGCGATTCTTTATTTCGCCACATTTATACGACGTGCCGCCTGATATTTTTTGCAGAAGCAACGCTTAATATTTACTGCCCTTTGCGGCCCGCGTATTTATTGCCGGGCCGCAAAGGAATATCAAGCGGGATTCTACGCCTTGGCCTGCGCCGGAAGATCCGCAACGAGCCTGAGCGATACCGACAGTTCATCCAACTGGAAGTGCGGCCGCAGGAACGCAACTGCACGGTAGCAGCCGGGTTTGCCCGGAATTTCAGCCACGTCGACACGCGCCTCGCGGAGCGGGAACTTCGATTTGATCGCCTGCGACGCGGTATCGTCCGGCGTGACATAGTTCATGATCCAGCGGTTAAGGAACGCTTCGGCATCCGCACGCGACATAAAGCTGCCGATCTTATCGCGTACCATCGATTTCAGATAGTGTGCAAATCGTGATACGGCAAACAGGTACTGGAGCTGTGTCGAGAGACGGGCATTTGCATTAGCGGCATCGGTGTCGTACTTCTTCGCCTTGTTGCACGATTGCGTAGCGAAGAATGCGGCATAGTCGGTGCCTTTGCAGTGGACGAGCGGAATAAAGCCGTTGTCGGCAAATTCCTTTTCACGCCGGTCGGTGATTGCCACTTCGGTCGGACACTTTTGTGCAACCTCTCCTTCGTCAGTGGCAAACGTGTGTGTCGGCAATCCGTCGACAAGCCCGCCGCCTTCCACGCCGCGGATCGCAACGCACCAGCCGTGCATCGAAAACGCCTCGGTCAACCGCGTGCCGAGCGCATATGCGGCATTGCTCCAGAGGTATTTTTTGTGGTCCGTTCCGTCGACATCCTCTTCAAAGCGAAACGATTCCGTCGGCTTTGTCGCCGCACCGTAAGGCACGCGTCCCAGTGTATGCGGCAACGTCAGGCCAACGTAGCGTGAATCCTCCGATTCTCGGAAGCTGCGCCATTTCGCATACTCCGTGCGGTCAAAGATCTTTGAGATATCACGAACTTCGGTCATCTCGGAGAAGGTTTCCCAACCAAAGAGGTCCGCCGAAGCCGCGCTCAGGAACGGAGCGTGAGCGGCAGCGGCAACCTGCGACAATTTTTCAAGCAGGGCCATGTCCTGCGGGTGATTGCCGAATTCGTAATCGCCGATCAGAGCTCCGTATGGAGCACCGCCGAACGTGCCGTACTCATCTTCGTAGATTTTCTTAAATAGCGCGGATTGATCGAATTCCAGGGCGCGTTCGAAATCCTTCAGAAGATCTTTCTTGTTGACGCTCATCACACGGATCTTGAGCTGCGAATTCGTTTCGCTGTTCATGACCATTTGATTAAGGCCGCGCCACGAGCCTTCGAGTTTTTGGAAATCCTCGTGGTGCATTATCTCGTTCAACTGGTTCGAGATCAGGCGGTCGATCTCGGCAATACGCGAGTTGATGGTGAGGTCCATGTTTTTGGACATCGTCATTGTGCCCGCCATCACCTGGCCGACGAACTCGCCGATCATGTCCTTAGCACGCTCTTTCTGGAAGTCGTCACGGTCCATGCGGCCGTCAGTTAATATTTTGTCGAGAAGACTTCCTTCCTGAGGCGCATCGGCCGTTTGGACAACAGCTTCTTTTTCTTTTTGGCTAGCCATAAATTAATTCTCCTTTGCTTCAAGACCGAGAGAGTCGCTCAGTTCTTTTTGTTTATCCGCATTTGCGACGACTTCGTTCAAAATGCTTTCCAGTTTATCGTTGCCGTCCATTTTTGGAGAGTAGGTCTGAAAGCTTTTGACGCGCTTCGACAAGTTTACGCAGCGGGTCAACCTGCTGCACTACATTGTCCGGCTCAAAATCTTCCATGCTGTTAAACTTCAGTTCGACGCCCATCTTGCTTCCGTCGTCCTGCAGTTTATTTTCGGTCGTAAATGCCAGACGCGGCTTCATTCCCGATAGGACCTGATCGAAATTGTCGCGGTCGATCTCAACGAATTTTCGCTGCTTCACAGGTGCGAGAGCTTCTTCCGGCTTGCCGACGAAATCGCCCAAAACGCCGACGACGAATGGCAGCTCCTTCAATTCAAGCGCTCCACCGATCTCGACGTCGTATGTGATCTGGACCCGCGGCGGGCGAATACGGTCGATCTTATGTTGAATACTTTCCTTCTTAGGCATTGGCTTTTCTCCTTTCGCTTTTTAAATTGAGTCCTAAATACAAATTCCGTTTAACGGCCCGCGGGTATTTCACGTTAAGCCGACTCGTTCCAAGTGTCCGCGGCGGCTGGGGCTGATCCATCCTGGGCGAACCCGAGTGTTTCCCGAAGCTGGAACAGGACCGACTGATCTTTAACAACTTCCTGCAGCCATAAGTCGAGTGGCATGTTGCCCCACTTTACCGCCCGCTGTACAAGATATGAGACCGGGCTGTGCGGTTCCGTTTTCGTAAAGAACGAGGCGATTTCCTCAAGACGCCTCAGGGCATCCTTGCGGTTGTTGATCGCACCGCTTACTGACCCGTCGCCTTTTCCGCCGGAAACCGAGCCGCTTTCGCTATCCGATATTTCTTCAACTTCCTCAACCGGATCGGGTTCTTCGAGCCGCTTTTCTTCGAGCAGCTTTTTCAACTGCGTGTGACTGTCGTCCAACGCCTTCTTTACGTTCGAAAGGCCAGGCATTTGATTCCGGTCGTATTTTTCTTCGATGATCCGGTTCAGGTCGCTAAAGGCGGCCCAGCACTCTTCAATAACAAAGTTGATTTTTTCAACGGCCGCCCGGCGCGTCTCTGCCTTTTCGGCCACCCACAAGTTAGAAGTGACACGCCGTTCCCTTTCGGCCTGAGTCTTTAATTCGGCCAACTTTGTTCGCTCTTCCATCGGAAGCGATTCCATGCCTTCCGGAAAATCGAATTTTTTGGAATCTTCCCAGTCATTAAAACTGTAGCCAAGCCCGCCGGTGATCGGCATTTTTTTTATTGCCAGCGGAAACTGAATATCCAGCCATGAGATCGCGTTGGCACGCCCCTCCATATCGCCTTCTTCAATTTCAGGATGCAGCGTTTCCCAGAAACGATCCTGCAGGCCGCCCAGCAGTAAAAGGCAGTCGCGCAAGCCGGCAAAGCCATGTTTTCGCGAGACCGCTTCCGCGACCCAGACGGCGATCTGCAGATCTTTGGTTTGAGAGGATAAGGCTGAAGTGCCAAGATCGATAACCTTTGCGTAGTCGGCGGTTTTCAGGTCGGTTTTCCATTCACCCTGATTCAGGTCGTCGTCGGCCCGTCGTGCCTCGGCTATCTCATCGTAGATCCCCGAATAGCGCAAGTTTTCACCGGAAGGATTTTCCTCCGAAATCGGCTGAAGCAGTACTTCAAGGTCAATCACCGGTGGTATTCGCAGCTCGTCACTCATCAGGGAAACACTCCTCGCGTCGTAAAAGCAATGGTCGTCTGAAAACTGGTTATCTGGAAAACGGAAACTATTCTAAACGAAAACGGACGAGAAATCACTTAAAAAAACATAGTTGATCACTCGTGTTTGAACTCGATGGATTTGATATCCAATATCGATTTATCCTTACCGTCCATCGTGTAAAGCCGGCTTCCTTCGCCAATGTAAATGTCGTCTCCCGCATCGCGCCAATCGACGGAACGGCCAAGACGAATCTGATCGTCACTGTTCTTCCAGGAATTTGCGTAAAGCGACGGAATGAACATCTCGCCATTCGTTCCATTTGTCAACTCGAATTGAGCCTGCGGCCAGAAAATGTCCCGCAGCGATTTGCGTTCGAGAAACTCGATCTTCGCGACATCCTCAAACGGGATCCAAACGTAGGAGTCCTTGACGATCGCCTCTAACACGCACATCGTCGAGTCGTTGTAATCGCGGAAATCGGAAAAGCCTTCGCCGTTTACCAGAACGGAAGACGCCGGCCTGTTTTCTTCGACAAGGTCGAGAAGTTCGCGGGCCTCGGCCGTTTTGCCTTCTCGGATAAGATCGTTTGCCCTGAACAGGTCTTCAACATATTCAGGCGGGGCACCGGGCGTTTCCGGCTTGCCGCCCTCGG
>JANNGV010000318.1:0-2489 GCA_031404055.1 Chloracidobacterium sp. | reverse complement strand
GGCGCTCGATCCGGACGGCGACGCGAGCTTTGCTGCACTCGTCAAGCGTTACAGCGGTGACATGCCTGCCCGCGCGGTGCTGGACGAACTGATGCGCGTGGGCGCGGTACAGCGCCAGAATGACGGTCGGCTCGAACTGGTCGAGCGGGCCTACGTGCCCCGGGAGAGCAAATTTGATCTTGTTGGAATATCCCGACAACAAATTGTTACCGACATTCGTTCCGGTGACGCCGGGACCATTAGCCGTAAACCTTATAAGCTCGAACCCGCTGGAATAACTGTCGTACCCGTAAAAGATGTTTGATATCGACGAGAAGGCGATGCTGTTGATTGCATAGGCGCCGCCGTTTGACGTGCCCGGGCGCTGAACACCGTCGTCCACAATCGCCACGCCGTCGTTGCCGCCCGCGACCGCAATCGTGCCGGGATAGTTAGGCATTACTGCGATGTCGTCAGGTTGCCAGAAGCCGCTGGTCGTCGCAAATTGAAGTCCGGATGTTTTGGTGGCTATATTGTATCGGCGGATAGCATTCGCGCCGTCGAGCGTCGCGTAAAGCGTTTGCCCATCGTCCGAAGCGGCGAGCTTGTTGGGTTCGCTGCCGATGAAAACCGATGCGCCTATGACTCCCGTTTCCGGATTAATATGACTAATCGTGTTTCCCAAGCCGACACCGGCCGTTCCCGGAACGGAAATAAGAACGGAATTTGTTTGAGAATTGTAGACGACATCATTCGCCGGCGAATCTATTTTTCGTATGAAAGTCGGTAGGGCGGCCGGCGTGGGCGTCGGAGAAACGACTGGTACTGGTGGCGGTTCCGGCAGCGGATTATCCGTCGGTATCAGCGAGGTTTGTACCAGGAAAAGCTGATTTCCGCTGGTTCGAAAAGCAAGGCCGTTGGTGCCCCACCGAACGAGGGAACCTGCTTCGCCCATAATATTGGGAATGACGAGGCTGCCGGCCTGCGTAAATGTGTTGATGTCGTACGCCCTTAGCACCCAGGTATTCTGAGCTGAACTGTCTCTCACAAGGTAATAAGCGCGTCCCGAGGCAGCGTTCGGAACAAATGTATGTTGATACGACTGAGTGGCCGCATTCGGAAAGGTGCCCATTAGCAAACCGGATACAGCATTTATCACCTGGCCAACCGATGTGAAAATCATGCCGTTTTCGATCTTAAAGGACGAATAACCTCCTATAGTAGTTGTCGAATTGTTGGCCGGCAGTGTGATGCCGTTGCTGTTGACCGTCATCGTCTTGATGCCATAGTCGTTGCTTCCATAAAGCGTTGACCCTGAAGCGCCGAAAGACAGATAATGACTTCCAGCCGAGTGGCCTGGACCTGTCTGCGGAAGCCGGACGCCGTTCTTAAACGCAGCTACACCGCCCTGGGGCGGACTCGTTCCGAGGTAATATCTGGCGACGGCAATCAAATCGGGGTCATCGGGAGCGACAACGAAATCTTTTGCGGTGTACAGCCCGAAGAAAGGCTCCTGTCCTAGTGAAAATCGCGATTCGACCAATTGGGTAGCAATATCGAACTTAGCGATTGAGTATGCCCCGGCAAGATGCACGTATAGTTTTTGACTATTGGCCGTAAAAACGAGCTTTGAAGGCTCGCTTCCGACAAAAACCGGGGAGCCAATCACGCCGGTCCTGGGGTTTACCGTTGTTATGCTGTTCCCCGTATTCCCCGCGCTGCTCGGGACACTGGCGTAAATCTTTTCGTCAGAGGTGTTGAAAACAATGTCGTTGGTTGTTAGCGCTATGATCCGCACGCTGTCTGTCGCGGGTTGAGAGTTAGCCGGAACCCCGTTCGTGGATTGGCTTGCGGAAAGCACGGATGATGAGATCCACCCGACCGATAAAAGGGCCAAAGTCAATGAGAGCAGACACAACAAGACTGATTTTTGTGGGACGTATTTAAACATACTGACACTCCAACGATTGATTTTCTTACTTCTGATTGGACGAAATTCGAAGGGTGAACAAATGGGAAGATCGAATCTCGATAAGTAAAGAGGATGGGCGAAAACTTCAGAGAAGTCAAGGTTGTTTTTAAATGCGTGAGAAGTCTCAAGCCGGTGGTTACAGGCGAAACACCCCGACTCCAAGCGGTATAGGCAAACATCAACTGAGCTAAAATGTGAATAGCCTGCAGACAGTACGGGAGCCAATCTGCCGTAAAAAAAGCACAGAAAGCGCAAGTGAGATCTCTCTTTATTGCGCCTTTTTGCGGCTATTTGATTCTTAGTAGATAAAAGCACCCTGCGTCGGGAGGTCTCCGTTTTGGCCGAACGAGTTGATTATCTGTCCGGCTGTTGACCCGACGATGTACCAGGTTCCGCTCGATGGCCTGAACACAGCCACGTCCGATTTGCCATCGCCGTCATAGTCCGCCGGGATAGGTTTATCACCGTTCGCTCCCCAACCGACGGTGTCGAACCCGGCCGTGCTCCGTATCCTGAACCACTGCCCCGTCGATGGCCG
>JANNGV010000317.1:0-12027 GCA_031404055.1 Chloracidobacterium sp. | reverse complement strand
CTGTTCTGCCTTCTGCTATTGATTTCTAAAGTATGAAAGTGACGTCCGCGGAATTCGTAAAAAGCGCTTTCGACCGAACGCATTGGATCAATGATCAACGGCCGGAGATAGCGTTTTTAGGGCGTTCTAATGTCGGTAAATCGTCTTTGCTGAATTCTCTGTTAAACCGCAAGGGGCTGGCCCGGACGTCGAACACGCCCGGTCGGACGCAGAGTCTTAACTATTTTTTGATCAACGAAACTTTCTATTTTGTTGATCTGCCGGGCTACGGCTATGCGAAGGTGTCAAAGGCGATGCGTTCGGACTGGGGCTTTATGGCGCGTGAATACCTGACCGACCGTTCGGAGTTGGTGCTTTTTATACAGTTAGTTGACTCTCGGCATTTGCCGACTGAGCTCGATAAACAGCTAAACGATTGGCTAATAGTGAACGGCAAAAAGCATATTGTTGTCGCTACCAAATCGGACAAGTCTTCCAGCAATCAGTTGCAGAAACAAATCGCTCAGATAAAAAAAACACTCCCTGAAAGCAAAATACTTATCTATTCCGCGTCAACCGGTAAAGGGCGCGATGAACTCTGGTCAGAAATCGATTCAGCCCTGAAAAAAAACTGAAATATCATTTGCATTAACGGTTTACTTGTAGTAATACTTTATACATCCCGAATAATTTGAGAAAGCTTTGAGCTTGTTTCAACAGTTTTACTACATTTAATCCATACGATTTTCTCCACCTTTATATTTCAAATCAGCTTGTAAGGCTTTTGCGCAATCATTTGGAAACTGTAAAGCGTTGGATCGTTACAACGTAAAGCCGGTACAAACCGAACAAACATGGCAACTAAAACGACACCTACCCGTAAACCGAAAGCCGATAAGGCCGAAGACATACCGTCTGAAACCGAAGAGATGACCCGCCCCGCAGAAATGGAAGACGGTAATAATTCGAAGCCCGCAAACACAAGCCCGAAAAACGACCTTCTGAATCTCGCTGACCTGAAAGAAATGTCGATCAGCGAGCTGACACACATCGCAAAGGAGATGGGCATTGAAGGAGCTTCGGGATTGCGAAAGCAAGAGCTCATATTCAAGCTGCTAGCGGCCCAGACTGAGAAAAGCGGCCTTATCTTTTCAGAAGGCGTTCTTGAAACGCTGCCGGACGGCTTCGGCTTTCTTCGTGCGCCGGAATACAACTATTTGCCCGGCCCGGACGATATTTATGTAAGCCCTTCGCAGATTCGCAAATTCGATCTCCGCACCGGCGACACTTTTCCGGCCAGATCCGTCCGCCCAAGGAAGGTGAGCGTTATTTTGCGTTGATCAAGGTTGAAGCGATTAACTTCGAAGCTCCGGAGCAGTCGCGTGAGAAGGTATTTTTTGATAACTTGACGCCACTCTATCCTGACGAAATGCTCTCGATGGAGATCGGCCCGGACAACATAGCGGCCCGCGTAATGGATCTCGTTACGCCGATCGGTAAAGGGCAGCGTGCCCTTATTGTGGCACCTCCCAGAACGGGTAAAACAGTCTTGCTGCAAACGATTGCGAATTCGATCACGGAGAATCATCCCGAAGTCACGCTTATCGTTCTGCTGATCGACGAGCGGCCGGAAGAAGTCACTGATATGCAACGCTCTGTGAAGGGCGAAGTTATCAGCTCGACTTTTGACGAACCGCCTACCCGTCATGTACAGGTCGCCGATATGGTAATCGAAAAGGCAAAGCGCCTTGTCGAGCACAAACGAGATGTCGTCATCCTGCTCGATTCGATCACGCGTCTGGCCCGTGCACACAATGCTGTGGTTCCGCCGTCGGGCAAGATTCTCTCTGGTGGTATTGACTCGAATGCTCTCCAGCGTCCGAAGCGATTTTTTGGAGCCGCGCGAAACATCGAAGAAGGCGGCAGCTTGACTATCATAGCAACTGCCTTGATCGACACCGGTTCGCGAATGGACGACGTTATCTTCGAAGAATTCAAGGGAACGGGTAACTCCGAAATTCACCTCGACCGCAGGTTGTCTGATAAGCGTCTATTCCCGGCAATCGACCTTCAGCGTTCCGGCACCCGCAAGGAAGAGTTGCTCATCGGCAAAGAAGACCTCAGCCGCATCTGGGTCATGCGCCGTGTCCTCAACCCGCTTTCCCCCGTCGAGCAAATGGAAGTCGTCCTCGAACGCCTTTCAAAGACAAAGACGAACGCGGAATTTCTGGCGTCTATGCAAACATAATTGTCATCGTTAAATCGATTCTACCTAAAACGCCGCAGCTTTCGAACTGCGGCTTTTTTTAATCCAGCAAGTTCGGAAGCGGTCTCTCCGACGAATAAATTCAGAATATTGAATTTTTGAGCGAAAAATGGAATCGCGGATTTGACAGATATAAATGTCGCAGGTTTAATCGTTGTGTAATCGGCGGTTGTCGTTTAGGACAGTTTAGGCACATTTGTTGCGTGTAAAATGGTTGATTACTTCTCTTCATCGCTCTGTTTCTTAATATTCTTAGATCTCCTACTTGTAATATCGACTTAAGTGGTACCGCCTTTATTCGCTTTTGAATTTAGTCTTGGGATTCTTGAATCTATATTTGGAGGAGTATATGAAAGAAAGAGTATTACGTTTTGGATTTGCGGGCTTTGTGCTTGCTATCTGTCAGCTAGCCGTTTTCGCTCAAACCACAGGATCGCTTTCCGGCACAGTTGCTGATCCAAATGGTGCAGTTGTTGCGGCTGCGAACGTCAGCGTTAAGAATAACGCGACCGGAATTGAGCGTACAGCTGTAACATCTCTTGGGGGAGTATTTAATGTTAGCGCCCTGCTTCCGGGCCGTTACACCGTGTCGGTTGAAGCCGCAGGCTTCAAGCGGACGATTGCTCCGGACGTTGATGTATCGGTGTCAACACAGGCTCAAGTGACGATCACACTCGAGGTCGGCCTATCGGACGAATCTGTCACGGTTACCGCAACTCAAGACGTGATCAATACTTCAAGCCCGAGCATCACTAATGTGATCAACACAAGGCAGGTAGTTGACTTGCCGCTCCCGACGAGAAATCCGTTGGATCTGGCAGCGCTTCAAGCTGGGATCGCAGTGATCGGGAACGACACCCGAGGAGCAAGCGTAGGCGGCCTTCGTCAAACCGCAACCAATGTCACTCAGGACGGCATAAACGCGATGGACAACTTTGTGAAGACAAGTTCGTTCTTTGCTATCAGCGCTCCGTCGCTTAATTCAACCGCGGAATTTAGTATCACCACCGGCACTGTCGGTTCAGAGTCGGGCAGCGGCGCGGTTCAGGTCAATCTGGTCACAAAGAGCGGATCGAACGACTTTCACGGCGGCGTCTTTTATTTAGGGCGTAATGACGCATTTAACTCCAACACATTCTTTAATAATCTGAACGGCACTCCGATTGCGAAGCAACGCCAGCACTTCTTCGGCGGGGACATCGGAGGACCGATATTTTTTCCGCATTTTGGTGAAGGCGTTCCAGCTATTTGGAACGGACGCGACAGAGCTTTCTTTTTCTTTTCGTACGAAGGCTTTCGCGAGAATTTTACGGCCATCCGAAATCGCACGGTATTAACACCGGAAGCTCGCAGAGGGTTGTTCCGCTACACCGGAAGCAATGGTGCGATTCAGACTGTCAATCTTCTTGCCATTGGAACCCAAACCGCCTTGAATCCGATTACACAGGCACAACTTAACGCGATGCCGGCGCCCAATAACACATTGGTCGGCGACGGATTGAACACCGCGGGATCTCAATTTGCCGTGAATGGGTCAGATACGAATGACAAATACGTTTTCCGCTATGACCACCAGCTCGTAAAAGACACCTCTCTCGGCTCGCATAAACTGGAGATTGTGTACAACAGAGCGGAATTTTTGCTTGCTCCGGATACTTTCAACGGCATTGAAGCTCCATTCCTCGGCGGCATTAACGCTTTTCAATCGTCGGTGCGCTCGCTCGCTACAGGAGCTCTGGTTTCGACATTCGGCAGCGCAACAAATGTTTTCCGTTATGGGCGTCAATGGGCTCCGGTCTCATTTTTGCGCGACTCGGCTCCTACGGCGCCTTATGTAACTCTAGCTGCGCCTACCAGTAACTTCGACAATCAATTCCAGTCACAAGGTCGCGAAACCACTGTCGACCAGTATTCAAATAATTTCTCGCTGGCCAAAGGATCGCACCTTATCAGACTTGGCGTTGACCTGCAGACCATCTTTGCGGACACCTTCAATGATGCGGGCATTAACAAGACGATTGTTTTGGGAACAAACGCCGCCAATCCTGACGGTATTTCACCGGCAAGTTTCCCGTTTCTGCCTGCCGGGGCTGCGGGCACCGCGATAGTTAACCGTGCGCGGCCGATCTACGCCGATCTTGTCGGAAATCTTGCCTCGGCAAGCGCGGTGTTTAACGTTGTGGACCCCACATCGGGCTTTGTCGCGGGAGCGACTCGAGCAAGAATATTTAAGCAGAATATACTTGCGATCCATGGTCAGGACCAATGGAGGGTTAGGAGCAATGTCACCTTCAATTTTGGTCTACGCTGGGAATTTCAAGGTGTACCGACAATTCCAAATGGGCTTGCCATTCAGCCGAGGGCTGACGACGTATTTGGCATTTCCGGTCGAGGAAACCTGTTTAATCCGACCGCGCCTGCCGGTCCGCCGCCTGCGGTTGCCGTGTTGAACTTCGTGGATGGTGATACAGGAAAGCAGCTTTACAACGACGACTGGGACAACTTTGCCCCATTTATCGGCATTGCTTATTCGCCAGACTTCAAAGACGGATTTCTCCGCACCCTGTTTGGGGCGGAAGGCAAAAGTTCCTTCAGAGCGGGCTACTCGATCAGCTACTTGCAGGATGGTTTCACTGTCATCAGCAATGCCCTTGGGACCGGAGTAACTAATGCGGGCTTGATTAATACTTCGGCCAACACGACGCCAACGGGCGTGCTTACGTCTGCGGGCGTTAATCTGATAACACCGACGTTTCAGATCCCGATTACTGACAAGCAAAACTTCGACCTTAACCCGGGTAACGGCTTGTGGGGTATTGATCCAAACCTTCAAATTCCAGAGGTACAACAATGGAATTTTGGGTATGAGCGAGAGATTTTCGCGAATACCGCTCTTGAGATTCGTTACGTCGGCAACCGTGCCTCGAAAGTATGGCGGGCAGTTGATTTTAACGAAGTCAATATCTTCGAGAACGGATTCCTACAGGAGTTCCTGAACGCGCAGAAAAATCTAGCTATCCACCGGGCGGCGAGTTGCGGTACCACCGGCCAACCTGCGTGCAGTTTCGGCAACACCGGACTGGCAGGCCAGATCGCACTTCCCAATATATCAAGATTCTTTACCGCTTTGGCAGCGGCCCAAGCATTTGGCAGCACGGGATTTATTAGCAACCTTGACAATAATAATGTCGGTACATTTGCGTCAACATTGGCCTTCAGCAATGTCTACAAGGCGAACCGCCAAAGCGCCACGATTGGCATCCCGGCCAATTTCTTTGTCGCCAACCCGAACGCCGCGTTTGCAAGAATTCTTGGGAACGATTCGACGTCCAATTATCACTCGCTTCAGGTCGAGCTGCGAAAGCGTTTTTCACAGGGCTTACAGTTTCAAGCTGACTACACTTACAGCAAATCGTTGGGCGATGCCCCCGGAGCTCAGGGCAACAACCAAAGCGATCTGGTGAGTTTTCGCACTTTGCGCAACAAACAGCTAGATTATATGCGTTCGAGCCAGGATCAGACGCACAGGTTTGTTGCCAATGCCGTTTATGAGCTTCCTTTTGGCAAAGGACGACAATTCCTTGGCAGCACAAATTCGATTGTCGACAGGGTGGTTGGCGGTTGGTCAATGGGCGGAATCGTTACT
Source organism: Chloracidobacterium sp. (assembly GCA_031404055.1). Lineage (GTDB taxonomy): Bacteria > Acidobacteriota > Blastocatellia > Pyrinomonadales > Pyrinomonadaceae > OLB17. Next base: position 6,136 of record JANNGV010000317.1, on the reverse strand, counting down.
TGGTCCACCAGGCCTCCGTTCTTTATTAACTCAGGCCGCACGACCTTCAACAGCTTTAACGCCGCGAATAACCCGGCTCAGCTAGTTGGAATCACATTCGAGGAATTTAAGAAAAACCTGGGTGTTTTCAGAACGCCTGCCGGTGTTTTCTTTATCAACCCGGATTTACTCGTAATAACCACTAATCCGACCACGGGGCGGTATGTCAGTTCGACATTAAGACCCGGCCTTCTTGGCCTTCCGGCTCCTGGAACGTTCGGCAACTTCCCGATAAACAGCCTGAACGGGCCGCAGTACTTCAATCTGGACATGAGCGTGGTAAAACGCCTTCCCATCAATGAGCGGGTAAGGCTGGAACTCAAGACCACGTTGATCAACGCGCTCAACCGACCTGCTTTTACATATAACGGTGGAGCCTTTGATTCAAACACGTTTGGATTGATCAATACTCAAAGCAATAGCTCGCGTATTATTCACTTTACCGGAAGCGTGAGGTTTTAGGTCTTAAACTTCATCTGTTTGCGTATCGGCTTCCGATAGAAGAATTTGCCACCCATTTGCGGCGTTGTCGGGAAACTGGCAACGCCTTTTCAATAAGGTTAGAATAACAAAGGGAGGAATGGTCCATGATCTCGCAAACGACTCATAGGTTTGTCCAATTTGTTTTAGCGGTTTTTCTATCTGTATGCCTTACCGGGTGGGTGTCAGCACAGATCTCGGCCCTTCCGCCAAGCGCGACCGATACCGGCATGGGAGGGGCAAATTCGATTAGTGGGACGATCCTTGGTCCTTCGGGACACCCATTAGCAAGACGGGTCAGAATACTGTTGTCGACAATGACGAGGGGCGATAGGATAATGATGACCGATGAAAATGGAAATTTTGCATTCCGCGGACTTCCTTCGGGAAACTACACCGTCATAATCGACAAGGAGAAAGAATTCGACCCGTTTACATCTACGATAGATCTGATTCAACTCCGGGGATCTCCCGGACAAGCCTACACATTGAACGTGCGGCTGAAATCGAAAGCGAGTACGGACGCAAAGCCGGGCGTCATCAATTCACAGTTTGCGAATGTGCCGAAACGGGCTTTGGATTTATATAACAAAGGTGCTGAACTTGCCAAGGTAGGCGATCACAAAGGCTCGATCGAACAACTGCTGCTTGCGACCGCGGATTATCCCGCGTTTATGCTCGCGTTCAACGAACTAGGCGTCGAATATCTTCGCCTCAATGAGTTGGAAAAGGCGGACGCCGCACTGCTGGCCGCCCTCAAGATCGAACCGGAGGCCTTCGCTCCGCTGATGAACCGCGGTATTGTGCTTGTTCAAATGAAACGGTTCGCCGAAGCTGAACCCATTTTGCGAGTTGCCGTAAAAAAGAACGAGCAGACGGCTGTGGGACATTACTTTCTCGGCCAGGCGTTGGCGAATCTGGGCCGGTTTGACGAGGGCGAAAAAGAACTCGTATCCTCCATAACGCTTGGAGGCGACGAAATGAAGGAAGCTCACAGGTTGTTGGCGATAATTTATAACGTTAAAGGTGACAAGAAGCGAGCCGTGGCTGCATTGGAAAACTACCTGCGACTTGCACCAAAAGCCCCGGATGCCGATCAGCTTCGAAAGGTGATTCTTCAGCTGAAAGGAGTCGTCGCGCCAACGCCAGCACCCGGAGTTTCGTCCAACGAGAAACCGTCTAAGTGATTTTGTGTACGCGCTTAGTTTATTACCTTTTGGAATTTTGGCATTTAGGATTGTGACGCCGTTCTTCCCGCGTTGCCAGGTTCCCAGTCGGCGGATTCTCAACTTAAACCAGTCGTTCTTAAAACATCCGTGTGGACGGTGGATTTGACGTGGGCAGGCGAATCGCGATTTACTGTGTACGATTCATTTAACTATGCGTGTAGCCGTACTATCCGCGGAAGCAGTACCTTATTCGAAGACCGGCGGGCTGGGTGACGTTGCCGGGGCTTTGCCGAAGGCTCTGAAGCAGGTCGGGGTTGATTCTGTTCTCATCACGCCGTGCTATCTTCAGACAAAGTACGAATATTTGTGGAACACGGCGATTGAAGACCTTTGGGTAGACTGGCGTGGACGTTCGTTTAAGGCAAAGGCATTTTTTAGTGAAGCGAATGGATCGCCGACCTTTTTGATCGACGCACCGGAATATTTCCACCGCGATTCTATCTACGGTTATCGTGAAGACCACGAACGGTTCGCTTTTTTTAACCATGCCGCGTTAGTTCTTCTCCAAAGGATCGGTGCCCCGCCCGATATCGTTCATCTAAATGACTGGCATTGCGGATTTGCCGCGGTCGAACTTGCATCGAGAAGGCTGTGGGACAGCTATTGGCGAAACACACGAACGGTGTTCTCAATCCATAACATGTCCTATCAGGGAGTTTTTGGGACGGAAGAGTTATGGAAGTTCGGCTTCGGCGGGGATTTTGAGAGGAACGCATTTCTCTCAAACGGGGCCGCGTCGGCGATGAAAGCCGGCCTTTCGATGTCGGATACCCTGTCGACCGTTTCAAGACGTTACGCGCACGAAATCCAAATGCCGGAGAATGGATACGGCCTCGATTGGCTCGTGCGGCAGCGGGCGGACCGGCTGATAGGTATTACGAATGGCGTCGATTACGACGTTTGGAATCCGCAAACAGATGCAGAGTTAATGCATCACTTTAACATCGGCGATATGGAGGGCAAGCGCGAATGTAAACGCTCGCTACTCGATGAATTCTCGCTGCCGATCAAACTCGACCGTCCGATCTTTGCCAACATTACGCGGCTGACCGCTCAAAAAGGCATTGACCTTATGATGCAGGTGGCGGGTGATATACTGGCCACCGGTTCCTACATCATCTCGCTTGGTTCGGGCGAAAAGCGTTACGAGGATTTTTGGCAAAGTCTGCGAGACTATGCGCCGGCGCAGGTAGGAATCTATCGCGGTTATAATGAAAAACTTGCCCACAAGATCGAAGCCGGTGCCGATATGTTCTTAATGCCGTCGAAGTTTGAACCTTGCGGCCTGAATCAAATGTACAGCTTGCGATACGGGACCGTGCCGATTGTGCGCGCTGTCGGCGGATTGGACGATACGGTTCAGAATTTCGACGCGGTAAATGGAAGCGGCAACGGGTTTAAATTCGGTCCTTATCGGGCGGATAAATTTCTGGAAAGAATCTATGAAGCTTTATTTGCCTATGCCGATCCTGACGCCTGGCGCCGGATTCAATACAACGGAATGTCCGAAGACAATTCGTGGGAGAACGCGGCGCGAAAATATGTTGAGTTATACCATTGGACGTTGACCCGATAGTGAGTTTTCGCGTTAACGATGAGATTTTGCTTAGGCAATTTACGGAGGCGGACTCGGAAACGGCTTTTCGCAACCGTGATGGCAAACTACGACCATCTGCACACCTACAGGCATTGGATGGTGTCAGATTACTCACTTAAGTCGGCAAAGGATTTTATCTCCCAGAGCCTGTTGAGATCAAAAGAGGAGAAAAGTCTGGGATTTGGAATGTTTCGAAATAATCATGTTTTAGACTCGATCGGATTTGTGAATTTTGACTGGGTGTCGAAACGCACTGAAATTGGATACTGGATCGCAAAAGCGGAAGAGGGAAAGGGAATCGTAACAAAATCGTGCCGCTTATTAATAAATTATGCGTTTGACGAACTGGAGATAAATCGTATAGAAATCCGCTGTGCCGCCGGAAACAGGCGCAGTGTCGCAATTCCGGAAAGACTCGGCTTCGTAAAAAAGGGTGTTTTAAGACCGTGTGAACTCCGTAACGGACAATTCCACGATTTCAATGTTTACGGGCTTCTCGCGTCCGATCGGAAATGGTTTGATTCTACTGAATAAATCTTATGATAATTGTCATTATCGGAGCCCAGTGGGGCGATGAAGGAAAAGGAAAGGTTGTCGATCTGCTTGCGGATCGATTCGACATCGTAGCCCGCTACCAAGGCGGCCACAATGCCGGCCACAGCGTTTATGTAGGCGACAAGGCGTTCGTGCTGCGATTGTTGCCGTCGGGGATCATCCACCCGGACAAGATCTGCGTTCTTGGAAATGGGATGGTCATCGATCCGAAGGCTTTCTTTGAAGAGGTCGATCAAATAAAAGAAAAGGGAATAGAGGTTTCGCCGGAACGTTTAAAAGTATCGAGCCGGGCACATCTAATAATGCCGTATCACAGGGCGTTGGATCACACGTCCGAAGAGCGGCTCGGCAATGAAAAGATCGGCACTACGCTTCGCGGTATCGGTCCGGCATACGAAGACAAGGCCGGCCGTCGGGGAATTCGCGTGGCGGACGCAATGTCGCCCGACATCCTTAAGTTGAGGATTGAGCGAAATTTGGAAGAAGCGAACCGAATCATCGTCCTATATGGCAATCAGCCGCTTCGGGCGGACGAAATACTTTCCGAAGTCTCGCCGCTTGTCGAAAGGCTGCGGCCATTTGTTTGCGAAACCTCGCATTTTCTCGCCGAAGCGCGAAAACAGAACCATAAGATACTTCTCGAGGGAGCACAGGCTACACTTCTTGATGTTGATCACGGAACCTATCCCTATGTAACATCGTCAAATCCTACCGCCGGCGGCGCGGCCGTAGGTACAGGTATTCCGCCACATCATATTACGGGCGTCCTTGGAATTGTCAGAACTTACGCGACACGCGTGGGCGAAGGGCCGTTCCCGACGGAGATGCTCGATGCCGAAGAGGATATGGCCAATCTGATCCGCAAGCGGGGCAATGAATACGGATCTGTAACGAAACGGCCGAGGCGTTGTGGTTGGTTCGATTCGATCGCGACTAGATATGCGGCCGAGCTTAACGGCTTCGATTCCATCGCATTGACCAAACTTGATGTCCTTGACGAGTTGGATCAAATAAAAGTGTGTGTGGGTTATGAGATCGGTGGCAAGAGGATCGATACGTTCCCGGCGGTTTCAACCGACTTGCGGCAGATCAGACCCGTTTATGAAAGCTTGCCAGGCTGGCAAAGTGAAACACTCGGTGTCACTAAGTTTGCGAATCTTCCTGAAAATGCGCGTAAGTATGTTGAGTTTCTTTCGGATTCCGTAGGCGTCGAAATTGGCCTCATATCTACCGGCCCCGAACGCGATCAAACCATAATCTTGCAGGATTCTGTAATGGAAGGTTGGTTTAAGAACTAGTTGTTATGAATGCGGAGCCGGAAATTGAGATAGTTCGGTTCAATGAAGCGTTTGCCAAGGCATTTGCGGACCTGAACTACGAATGGATCGAAAAGCACTACACAATAGAAGAACATGACCGAGAGATACTTGACGCTCCTTTCGAATACATAATCCAGAAGGGCGGTCAAGTTTTCTTCGCATTGGTCGATGGCTGCCCGGCTGGTACCGTTGCATTGATAGCTATTGATGACGAAATCTTTGAGTTGGCAAAGATGGCCGTTTCTCCCGGCCATCGCGGCATTGGTTTGGGGGACAAGCTCATGAAGGCGTGCATAGACTATGCCGCTGCGGCCGGCAAGAAAAGGATTGTCCTCGAATCGAATACCAAACAGCTTGCCGCTATCAATCTTTATCGAAAGTTCGCTTTTGTAGAAACACCGCTTGATCCGAATTCGCCATACCAGCGGGCGAATATAAGAATGGAACTTGCCATAGCCCCAATGAATCTGTAAAATCCAGGTTTCGGTTGATTCTCGTCAACCGAAGTGGTCCGATAGCTCAGTCGGTAGAGCAAGTGGCTTTTAACCACTGGGTCGCAGGTTCGAGTCCTGCTCGGATCACCAATTATTGCAACAGTTAAGGCGTCCAATGCGGACGCCTTTTTCTATATTTATCTATTTTAGTATCTATTTGGACTTTTAAACCTGTCATTTTTTCCTTAACAATTTTCTGGGCCTTAGTCCCTGCAGGGCGTTTAATTCGAAATATATCAATCTAGATCCGTCCTTCTGTAGTGGGGACACTTCGCCCCGGACGACTTTGTGACGTGCCGTATCATCCGTAATTCCCACTGCGCCACAAGCGTCTTTCTGCTTAATCGCAATTACTGCTTTGAGAGGGCCAATTTGCGCTTCAATCTCTTCGTTAATGACTTCACGAAGCAAGGTGGCAAATTC